>JAEOSI010000222.1 GCA_016840425.1 Candidatus Wukongarchaeum yapensis | reverse complement strand
TTTTGGATGAAAGTTCACATTGTTTAGATTATTTCTGGTTTTTTTTTGTAAGATTTCTGTATTCTATCTTTAGAAGTTCATATATTTTTTTGAGAAATTGATTACAGGGATAAGCCGTTTTCCAGAATTCCTTAATCGATGTTATGTTACTTTCTTTTAAAATTGCAATATGGAGTAAATTGCGGATATATCCTTCCCTAAAAGAGGTGCTAACTCATAAACATAAACTTACTAAGCCAAAAAATAACACAATCTAAAGGCAAAATAAAATAAAGTTAGGATGTCTTTAATGGGAAAGGAAGAAATATTACTATGTTTAGTATTGGCAACCAATGCTTTTAGAAATTTATTTTGTGAGAAAGATAAGGAGGATCAAGTTAAAGTGTCTGAATCGGTTGTTTTTTATGCAAAATCACACGATCCGTGGCAGGCTTGGCCGGTAAAACGGGAACATATGGAGGCAAACCTACTTGTAAAAACATTGAAACTTTTCGACAAAGCTGGAGCTAAAGATATGATTGAAAAGGGTGATAAGGTGGCTATCAAGGTCCATGTGGGAGAAGCTTTTAATTACAGGTATTTGCGTCCTGAGTTTGTTGCTTGTTTAGTTAGGAAGATTAAAGAGTATGGCGGTAGGCCCTTTTTAACGGATACCACAGGATTAGGGGTTAGGGCAAGGGATTACGGCGGCGGTGTTGTCACTTTTAACCGTAGGATTGCCTTGAATCATATTGAGGTTGCAAGGTCTCATGGTTATTGCGAAGAGGTTACGGGGGCGCCTTTTATTCCTGCTGATGGGATGTACGGTTTGGATGGACTAGAAATAAATTTGGAGAACGCTTTAAGAAATAAGCGTGTTTTCATAGCTAAGTTATTTGTGGACGCTGATAAAGTTATTTTAGCTACCCACTTTAAGGGGCATGGAGCTGCAGGATTTGGAGGGTCTTTGAAAAATTTGGGAGTTGGTTGTGTTACTAAAACTTCAAAATGGCTCGCCCATTGCCTTGAACCTCCCGAAATCACGGAAGCCTGTAATGGGTGTGGTGATTGCATCGACGCTTGTTTGGGAGATTGTATAACTATCGAGGAAGGTAAGGCGGTTATCAATTATGAGCTTTGTGTCATGTGTGGAGGTTGCATGGAGGTTTGTAAAGAAGATGGAGCGATAAAAGTTAAGGGTGCTAATGATGAACAGTTTTCAGTAGGTTTTGCGGATAATGCTAGAGGAGTTGTAGGTGCTATAGGACCGGGAAACCTGTTTTATTTCAATTTTGCGTTGGATATAGTTTCTCAGTGTGACTGCTATCCCGTGCCAGGAACTCCCATTGTGCCTGATATTGGGGTATTTGCTTCAAAAGATCCGGTAGCCATTGATAGAGCTTGTGTAGATGCCGTAATTAGTGCTCCAGGGTTACGAGGGTCGCCTGCAGAAGAGAAAGATGCCCTAGATCCGGGTGTGGATAAGTTTGTCAAAATTCACGATGTCCAATGGAAGCATCACGTTGAGGCTTCGGAACGTTTAGGTGTAGGATCTCAAAAATATGAACTAAAAGAAGTATAGCAGGGGGATTTAGGGAGCTTTAAAATTTTTTGAGATTCCTTTGTTTTTTATTAGGAGTGGTTTGTTTTATAGCGGAGTATTGCTGCTAATCCTCCGAAGGCGTTTAGTAGTTGGGTTCCTTCTTCTGTATCTGTGGAGATTATTTCTACGCTGGTTCCTGTTTCTTCGGCCAGCTCTCCTAGCTCTTTTACTATGTCTGTTTTTTCTATTATTGATAGGAGAGAGCTTTTGCATTTTGGACAATGTCTTTCTGCAAGCTTCTCTTCTTCTTTTTCCACTTCCTCTCTTGGGAGGGTTTTTTCTTCTTCGTAGTCGCAAGATTGGCATTGGATTTTTATGCGAACTTTATCCAATCCTTCACTGAGAATTAGGGTGTCTACTGCTCCTTGTTGTAAAGCTTCCCTTATCTCTCTTTCGCCGTAAGTTAAGTATCCGGTATCTTTTGCTAGTTGTTCTAGGAATTTTTGAACGATTCGTTTTTCTTCCATATATCTTAGGTTTTGGAGGATATTAGCTGATCTTTCTACAAGTTCTTTTATTCCTTCTTCTTCTGTATATCCTGTGTCTATGAGGTCGACAACTTTTTCTTTCACCCTATTATCGAGGTAGGTTCCCTTATAGAAATCTTCTTTTGTAGATCCTGGACCACCGATTATTATCGCTTTAAGATCCTCTTCTTCTAAATCTTCTAAAAACAATTTTTTACCCAACTCTCCCACTTCCTTCATAAAATTATGAGCCTGCTCCTCTATTAACCGTTCAAACCTACGAGCCGACTGTCCTCCAGCTCGGTGTTTTCCCATTATGTGGGAGTATATTGTTTTGAGGACATTGAGGTGTTTTCCTTTTAGGAAGGCGAAGGTTGCTGCTGAGCGGTCCATAACTATTAAGCCGTAAGTTTCCTTCTCCTTTAACTGTTCCCTCAAATGTTCTGTATGAAAGCTTGAGTCGCAAACGTAAAGCTTTTGCCTTACGGGTTCTACCAAGGGCACGTTATGAAACTCCATTTTGCCGTCTTCAGTTACGCCGCAAAAGAGCACTAAACCTTTTTCAGGAGCTTGTGTTGGAAGCATTTTTAAACGAGCTATTAGGCTGTTTAAAGCGCTTTGAACGTTTTTTCTCGTTGTTTTAGACTTGATATTTGTAGCGGTGCCCAACTCATTAACAAGTTCTTGAACAAAATCTGAAATCTGCCTTTCTGGAGGAATATACAAAGAAATTAGGCAAGTACTACCGTCAACTGACTTTTTCTTCTCTAAGTCCTCTAGCTCTTTTTCAAGCAAATAACGTTCCAACGACCCGCTCTTTTTCGCTTCAACCTGCGCATTCATCTAAATATTCTCCTAATAATCCTTAATTCTCCCCTATCTCCCCAGAATAACTTTGTAATAACTAAAACAATTTTTAGTATATTGTTCCGATGATATTATTATTATTTTGCTCTTTATAAACTATTTTTTATAAGGTTTATACAACTCTTCTATCTTCTAAAAAAGGGAGATTTAATTCAAAAAATCTCCTTGTAAAAACAAATAACTATTCCATAAAATCTTTTATATGAAACAGATAGTAAGTTTTTAAAAAGTTTTTAATGGAGAATTTTTTGAAAATGAGGGAAAGAAAGGTTGTTTGTTTAAAAGTTGGTGGATCCCTTTTATTTAGGAAAAATGATCCGGATAATGTTTACATTCAAAAACTTGGTACTGTTCTTAAAGAATTGGCGGACGAGGGAAAGGTTTGTGTGGTGGTTGGGGGGGGATTTATAGCGCATAAATATGTTTCTACAGCGCGAAAACTTGGAGCTCAGGAAAG
>JAEOSI010000043.1 GCA_016840425.1 Candidatus Wukongarchaeum yapensis | reverse complement strand
CTGTATCGTGACCATCGGATATCTTTCAAGCTTCTTTTTATACTTTTGCCGATATCGATCTTTTCCCTTCCCTGAAAGATAGGCTAAAATGTAAATATTAAGTCCGTAAACCGCAAGACATACACTGCAAAAAACGATCCCGATCTTGGCGATGAGAACTATGAATGCCCACGTGGCTCCAAGAACTCCCATTAAGCGATTCTCTCCTCAAACCAAAATCAAAGAAATTTTCAAAACAGAGATTAATGCCATCCATGCATTTATGTTTTATGGCTATAAAACTTTTCGCTTCTAAAATCGCCCATTAATCTTTAATCATTTTTTAAACTATGTTTCCAATATTATTTTCTAAATCCCATAGTCTACGATTTTGTATACGTTACATATGCGGGAGGTAGATTCGTTTGTTGAGTAGATAAGGATGAATTCTACCCCTGTTTCATTGTTTTTGATAAAGTTTTCATCGAAGTCGCTGATTTTTGCATAATCTGCGTTGGTCCATACCAGATATGTGACATTTTCTGATTTGAGGTATCCTCCCCAAAGAGATGTTTCATCCGGTATATCGCTACTTCTAATGAATTTTTCAATGGGGAGACCGCTTCCATAGATAAAGGAGGGGAGATCGTTTATTATTGTCCCTCCCTCATATTGTCTTGCAAAGATCTCCCCTGCATCTATTATTGAGTCTTGTTGCTTTCCTTCAAGGGAAAAAGCTGGAAGAAGTAAAAGCTGTACAAGTAAAAGACTTGCGTAAAACTCCCTTTTTGAAAAAAGGCTTGCTTTTTTGCTCATTTTTTGAAGAAGTGGAAAGATTTTTTCAGCAAACGCTATACCGAAAATAATGAACACGGTAGGAATATATGCTATGTGGTAACGTACCCATGCTGGAAAAACCCCTAAAGCTGCAGAAACCACCATTAACAAAATATACGCCACAAAAAACGCGTAAACCACCTCAAAATCTCTAAAATTAATAATACCATTACCGTTAACAACTTTTTCCTTCTTTTTTGATCCAGTGAGTTTTTTCCAGCCGTATATTAAAGTAAACCATGCTATGCCAAAAGTCATAACTCCTGCTGTGGAAATTACAAATAACGCGTTAAGAAACGGGTCTCCTGTCGCTGAACTCGAAGAAGCCCCTCCCCCGCTCGTATAATGCTCAATAAAATCCCTCCACGACCCATAAACATAATGTTGCCTCAGAATCCAAATAAACGGTCCTGATAAAACTATTATTGCTGATGCAAAAAACTTTGTAAGAGTTAAACGCCCCTGCTTTAATGATATCCATGCAAAAAACGGTAATAAAACCCATATCTCATAACGGGTTAAACTGGCAAAAAATAAGAAAACAGCAGTTAAAAAAATATAATTGTTCGCCTTTTCCGCTTTCAAAAGAAAATATATAGCAGACAATAATAAAGCGCTGTAAAGCGGTTCATTTATCGACTTAGAAGTGTAAAAAATATGATATGGATTAAAAGCAAGGAGGAGAGCAGCAGCCAAAGGCGCCTTATCCATAATACTTCTTCCAGAATTTTTTAACCCCTCTTTATTAACGCTTGTCACTATCTTCTTCGTTATAAGGTAGGTTAAAGCCACAGCATACGCACCACAAAAAACGCTTATAAGCTTTGGAATCCAGATTTTTTCAGAGAAAAAAATCATCATGAAAAAAGCAGAAACAGTTGCATAAAAAGGCGGCCAAATTTTATCATGGCCACCCCAGGGATCCGTATAAACAAGGTCGTTATGCTTTGTTTCAACCGCAAGAATCCACCAAGTGTAAGCATCATCTACCCCGCTAGTTGCTATAAGGAATGACGTTATTATTCTTAGAATAAAAGCAACTGTAAATATGATTAAAAGAACTGTTTTTTCCTTGTTATTTTTTAAAAAATTAATGTTTTTAATAAAGCTCAAAGAATGATCCTTCCTAAAAATCACATTCACATTCTTCTGCTGATTAATTGGTCCTTAAACTATTTTTTAAAGCTTTTTTAACGACGTATTTTAGTAAATAAAAAATGGGAAAAGCACAACAGTAATTTATTTAAATAAATAGTAATCTATTCACTAATTGAAATTTATTTAAAAACTTTAAAAAAGAATAAACTTACAGCAGATAAAGTTTCTTTTTTTGAAGGTCTTTAGAATGTGCGGCATCGTGGGTTTCGTTTCCCATAGTGGGGGCGGTATTACTTACATTCTACATAGGGCTTTAAAAGCTTTAGAGTATCGGGGTTATGATTCTTGTGGTATCGCTACAGTTCATGAAAATCGCATTTATTTTGAAAAAGATAAAGGGAAAATTGACGAAGTTTTTGTTCAGATTAACCCCGAAGAACTGCCAGGCCCCCTCGGAATAGCGCACACCAGATGGGCGACACATGGCGCTCCTTCAAGGGAAAATGCCCATCCCCATCTTGATTGTTCAGATTCTATCGCCGTTGTACATAATGGGGTTATAGAAAATTTCCTCAAGTTACGCAAGGAGTTAACTTCTAAAGGTCATAATTTTAAAAGCGAGACAGATACCGAGTGCATTGCCCACCTTATTGAGGAGTTTATGAGTAATGGTTGTGGGATCTTTGAAGCCATTAAAAAAACAATTAGAAGACTTGAAGGATCCTATGCTTTAGCTGTTGTTAGTGCAAGGGATCCCGGGCGGTTGTATTGCGCTAGGAATGAGAGCCCCCTTGTTATCGGGCTGGGTGAGGATGGAAACTATTGTGCTTCAGATATCCCAGCATTTCTTTTTTGGACAAATAAGGTGATAGTTCTTCACGATGGAGAATTAGCAACAATAGGATCCGAATCAGTTGCTATAGAAAACGTCAACGGATTGAAAATTGAGAGGGAGCCTGTTGTCGTTTCTTGGACCGCTGACATGGCCTCAAAAAGCGGTTATCCTCACTTTATGCTTAAAGAGATACACGAACAACCAAAGGCCTTACGAGACACTTTAAAATTTAAACAGCAAACAATTGATAAGTTTGCTGAGATTATTTCGCAGGCTGAACAGCTTTATATCGTGGCAGCAGGAACCTCTTACCATTCAGGACTTGCCGCCCAATCCGTGTTAAGTCAAACGATCGGAATACCCTCCCAAGCGATCATCTCGTCAGAATTTGCCAACCTTGTTGGAAACTCTTTAAGCGAGAATGACGTGGTTATAGCGGTTAGTCAATCGGGGGAAACAATAGATACTCTAAGGGCTATTCGCCATGCTCAAAGCAAAAAATCTAAAGTTTTAGCTATAACCAACGTTTTAGGAAGCGGTATTACAAGGGAAGCAGACCTTGTTTTCTACACCCAAGCAGGACCAGAGATCGGAGTGGCAGCAACGAAAACATTCCTAGTTCAGTTAACAACTTTCACCAGGATCGCTTTAAAACTTTTAGATAATTTTGGAACAAATTCCCCCGCATACACGGAAAATTTTAGGGAAAAATTAAACCAAACGCCCCAAGCCCTAAATCAAGTTATCAATAAGCTTGAAATAAAAACCAAATCGTTGGCAAGTTTCTTGGCAGAGAAAAGTAACGCGTTTTATCTTGGGAGAGGGGTTAGCGTATCAACGGCCCTAGAAGGAGCTTTAAAACTTAAAGAAATCTCTTATATTCACGCGGAAGGATATTCTGCTGGAGAAAGTAAACACGGTCCTATTGCCTTGGTCGATGAAGGTTTTCCCGTGATTTTTATTGCTCCAAATGATGTTACAAGGAAAGATATCCTCGGCAACGTCATGGAGATGCGTGCAAGAGGCGCTTACATAATAACTTTGGGAGAAGAAGGTGATAAAGAGCTTGCCCAGGTCTCTCATCAATTTTTAGACATGCCCCAAGGCTTCTCTTTGCCTTTTTCCCCCATATTATATGTGGTGCCTCTACAGTTGATAGCCTATTATACTGCTGTTAAGCGAGGCTATGATCCTGACAAACCCAGAAACCTAGCAAAGTCTGTGACAGTGCCCTAAAAGTTTAATTAAAACTATTTAATCACAAGGAGATGAGGGAAAAATGAAGGCTTTAATATTGTGTGCAGGTTTGGGGGAAAACTTAGCTCCCATAACTTCCACGATGCCCAAGCCCATGATAGTGCTTCAAGGAAAACCTATCCTGCAAAGAATCATTGAAAAACTTAGGAATTGCGGGATTAAAGATATTGTTATAGTTGTAGGATATAGAAAAGAACAGATAATTAACTATTTTAGGAACGGTTTTGATTTTGGTGTCAACATAAATTACGTAATCCAAGAAACCCCTAGCGGAGTAGAAGACGCCATCCTTCAGGCTAAAAACCTTCTTGAGCAAGAAGAATTTTTTATTTTAGTTCACGGCGATATCGTTGCAGAGAAAGACATAATTTCAAGGACACTTAACACTCACAACTATTTTGATTATTGTATGACTATTGCCCTCACACTAGCAAAAAAACCTGAACACTACGGTTCGGTTCTCATTGATGAAGAGGGAAGAGTGAAAAAAATTGTAGAAAAACCCCTTGCTGGCAGAGAGCCTGGAAACTATGTGGCAGCAGGAATCTATATCCTTCGCTCTGAAATTTTTAAAATGTTAGAGAAAACCCCCGTGTTGGATCAAGTCATCCAAAACCTGATAGATCAAGGTGTGGAATTTTACGGCGCCATATGGGAGAAAAGCTGGGTGGATGTGGGTTGCCCTTGGCATATTCTTAAAGCCAACAAAATTATCATGGAAAAAAAAGAAGAAGCAAGAATTTCTAAAAGGGCACAAGTCGAGTCAGGGGTTAAGATAGAAGGACCCGCATTAATCTCTGCTGGTGCTCATATAAGGTCTGGAGCATGCATCATCGGGCCATGCTACATAGGACCAAACGCATATATCGGAAATAATAGCCTCATTAGGGAGTATACGGATATTGGACGGAACGTAATAGTAGGATTTGGAGTTGAATTAAAAAATTGCATCTTGATGGAGAACACGAAGCTTGGAAGGCTATGTTTCATCGGAGATAGCATTGTAGGAAGGAACACAGATATAGGCGCTGCAGTAACCACGGTTAACGTATCTTTTAACAAAGATGAGACGATTAAAATGAACATAAATGGTAGAGAAGTGGACACGGCTCTCAAAAAATTTGGAGCGGTAATAGGCGAAGGTACAGCAATCGGATCTAATGTTAGCATACATCCAGGGAAAAAAATAGGCGCTTATTCAAAAATCATGCCTGGAACCATAATAGACCAAGATATAGGGGATAGAATGATAGCAAAAAATATAGTAAAAATGGGAATTTTTGAAGAGAACGAAAACCATCAAAATCTGCTCTAAATCCTACCTCATATTTCTTGGTATTCTTCTATTTCTTGCCAAATTTCAAGGGTTTGTTGTGCTTCTTTTTCGTCAATGACTTCGATAGCAAATCCCACATGAACTAAAACATAAGCTCCTACTTTTGCCCTGTCTCCTACAAGTTGTAATGAAACTTCACGTTCTACGCCGCCAAAGTCCACAATAGCTTTACTATCTTCCTTTATCTCAACAATCTTAGCAGGCACCGCAAGACACAAAATCATCAACTCATCTATAAAAATTAAAATTAAACAATAACAGTTAATACCTATTATAAGCTTCTTCTAACTTAATTAACTTTTTATAATCATATAATATTTTAAAGGAAAGGATAACTTCTTTAAAGTTGTTTTACATTAAAGTATATAAAATATCGTTTTTGAATTCTTTTAAAGATAGTTAAATTTCTTAAAACAATTTTTTGGTATTGGGTCTTTTTGGGAGGTCATGTTCTTATGAGGATGTTTGTAGCTTCCGATTTCCATGGAACTTTGGAAGCCGTTAAAGCGGTGAAAGAGTTCGCGATGGCTGAAAAAGTGGATTGCATAGTTTTAACTGGCGATATTACAAATTTCGGAACAGTAAACTTAGCCTATAAAATAATAAACGATTTAGCCCAAACAAAAGCACCTGTATTATATGTTCCAGGAAACTGTGATCCTCCAGAATTAGCAAATTTTGAAAAAGAAAAAGTCAATGGGTTTTGTCTTCATGGGCGGGGAACCCGCGTTAAAAATGTCGCTTTTATAGGTGTGGGAGGTTCGCCCCCTACCCCCTTCGAAACACCTTTTGAAATCACTGAAAAAGAGATTTTAGAAGTTTTAGAAAAAGGGCTTAAAGACGTAGCTGTTCAAAATGGAGTAGTCGTTTCTCATTCACCACCTTATGGTTCAAGCCTTGATTTAACCCGTATGGGGATCCATGCAGGAAGTAAAAACGTTAGAAAATTTATAACAGAGAAACGGCCCGCTTTACTTCTTTGTGGTCATATACATGAGGCAAAAGGCGTAGAAAAAATAGGGAACACGACATGTATCAATGTCGGCCCTGCCCAAAGTGGGGACGCAGCTATAATAGAGATGGATTCCGTTGGTGGTAATGTTGAGTACAAACCTATCTTCTTATTCCCATAAAGGGATCATACGTAAAAACTTCCCGTTTTATTAAAGTAGTAACTCAAGATAACTTCGTCTTTCAAAAGCACTTTCTTCTATCCCCAAACTTTTTAAAATCTTTAAAAGCTCATCTCTTTTTTTTATTGTCTCCTTTTTGTCCACAGCTTCTGTTTCAATCTCGATAAAACTTCCCAAACCCTCTACTTCATCCAAAGATACTTCCACATCAGATAATTTGTAAATTAAGCGTGTTTTTTTAACTATACCTGCTTTCCTAAAGCCCAATAATTCAAAAAGTTTTTCAGCAGTAAAAGCATCATTTATTAACAGGTTTACCTCTTCCCTACTTTTAGATTTCAAGTCAAACTTTGGACCTTTATAAGTAACGCTTATCTCGCCATCTCTCCTCCTTATACGTAACGCTTCATCCGTTTCCACAAAATCTCTGTGGGGTGCATTAAAATAAAGATCCACATCTTCAACCTTCTTCATAAACTGAGCGCCGATGGATTTAAGCATTGCCTCAAACTTTTTCAAATCGTCCACTTTTGCTTTTACTTCAACCTCAATCAAATCAAAGCACGCTCCTCGAGGAAAATAAATGACTGAAACCGAAACAAAAAATTTAGCAAAGGAGTACGGCTATACTACCTATTTAGTCGAACGATATATTGACCTTTTCGGATTAGAAGAAACAATAAAACTTTTAGAAGCAAATGAAAGAAAACCATTTCCATCCATAAGATGCAATACCCTTCGCGTACCAATAAAAACTTTTGAAAAACGCATGAAAAATCGCCAATTCACCCTTAAAAAAATCCCCTATATAATCCATGGATACCAGGTTTTAAAATCAAAATATCCTTTAGGAGCAACGCCTGAGTACCTCCTCGGCTTCTACTACATCCAAGGCACTGCTTCCATGATACCCGTCTACGTGTTAGATCCCCAACCTGGAGAGTTGGTGATAGATGCTTGTGCAGCACCCGGAGGAAAAACCACCCAAATCGCCCAATTAATGAAAAACAAAGGCACAATAATAGCAGTAGACTTAAAACTCAACCGTTTAAAATCCCTCTGTTCCAATCTTTCAAGATGCAGCGTCAGAAACACCATAGTTTTGCACACGGACGCTCGAAAACTTCCCGCATTAGGCATTAAAGCAGATAAAGTGCTTTTAGACGCCCCATGCACCGGTGAAGGATTAATCTGCATAGACCCATCAAGAAAAACAAGTCGAAAAATGGAAGACATTCACTGGTGTTCCAGCCTTCAAAAAGAGCTCCTAACTGCAGCAATAAAAGCAACAAAAACAGGAGGTCATTTAGTATATTCAACCTGTTCAATTGCCCCTGAGGAAAATGAAGAAGTCATCCAGTACGTGCTTGAAAAGGAACAGTTGGGAGTTGAAGTTGAAGACACAGGGTTGGAAATTGGTGAAAATGGGCTTATTAAAGCATTTGGAAAAACTTTTGATCTTTCTTTATCCCTTGCTAAAAGATTTTATCCCCATAAACATACTACGGAGGGCTTCTTTTTTTGTCTCCTAAAGAAAAAATGAGTTTCAGAAAAGCTAATAAAGAAGAGGTCATGATTATCACTTCAGCCATAGCAGAATTTGGCAAAAACCTCCCCTTAAAAATTTTAGAAAATGAAAAGATCCTGATATCTAAAAACCGTGAAAAAAAAGTCTTTTTGGTCTCTAAAGAGGTATACCGCCAATTTGTCCACATTAAAAAAAATGAAACCCCCTACTTTATAGGTGTTAACATAGGAGAAATTGGAAAAAATAAAAGGTTTAAATTAAGCATTGAAGGCATACATGAAGTTGGAAAACACACAAAGAAAAAAGTAATAGTTTCTGATAAAGGAGAACAGTTTGTACTTTACGGTCATTCCATCTTAAAAAAATCAGTACTAAGAATACCGAAAAACCTTAAAAAAGGATCAAATGTTATAGTAGCCAACGTTTACGGCGACCCCATCGGTCTAGGCAGACTGCACGTAAACTCAGAAGAAATACACAACCTCAAAGACGAAGATTTAATCTTAATTAATGTTTTAGATAGGGGTTGGTATCTCCGAAAAGGTGGATAAAGCTTTGGCAGAGAAAGAACCAGAACTAGAAACACCTAAAAAGGGTGAAAAAGAGGATCTTGATACTGGAGAGACAAAGACAGAAGAAGGAGAAGAAATAGAATCTGTTACAGAAACTCCAGCTAAAAAAGAGATTGTTGATGTTGATTTAGTGAATCGGGGAGACTTTGTTCTTATAGATGTTTGTGGACGGATAAAAGATACTGGAAAAATCTTCTATTTAACAATGGAAGACGTAGCAAAAAAGGAAGGAGTTTTCAGGGAAGATGGTATATTCGAGCCAGATTTGGTGATTGTGGGAGAGTCTTTCCAGCTTCCAGCCCTTGAGGATGAATTAATCGGTCTGAAGGTGGGAGAAACAAAAACGGTTGAAATACCCCCAGAAAAAGCATACGGCCCAAAAGATGCAAAAAAAATAAAGTTTGTTACTTTTAAAAAGTTCTCAAAAGCGGGTGTAAAACCTGAACCTGGAAAAAGAGTTCGCATAGGTAACCAGATAGGTACTGTGTTAAAAGTGGCAGGAGGAAGGGTTCAGATCGATTTAAACCATCCCCTCGCAGGACAAACCCTCGTGTATGAGGTGACCATAAAGGAAAAACTTCTAAGTGATGAAGAAAAAGTTAGGAGTCTCTTCTCCCGTTATATGCCAGCATACGATAAGTCAAAAATTGAGATTGTCCGCAAAGAAGATGAAATCACGATAAAGTTGCCCAGTGACCGAAAACTTCTCACTGCTGACGGCATTCAAATTGTTAAAAGCGGAGTTGCAAGGGATTGTGCAAGATATTTAGGCGCTAAAAAGGTGAAATATATCGAAGAATGGGAGGTCATGCCCTTTCCCCAAACAAGTTAAAAAACTAAAAGAAAAAAATTTGTTCCATTTTCCCCTCTTGTTTCCTTGTTTATTTGTAGAAATCGCTCTCAAGTACGAGCTCGTTTTCGATCATTCTTTTCATTTTATCCACAATCTCTTTTACCAGCTTTTCACCCTTCTCTTTTGAAGCCAAACTAGGCTTACCATCAACTCCTGAACTAGTAGAACATTGAGGCGGGCGTGGGTAAAGATCGTAGAATAATACAATCTCTGGCATTTCATCTTTTATTTTGTCAACTCTGCAGAGTTCTGGTCTTAGAACCAACATAAGCGAGGTTTCTGAGGATTCTGCATGATGCCCTATCTCTCCTGGAAAGAGTTTCATTAAAGTTTTTTGAACCAGCTGCCACCAGCCTACAACCGCCACTTTAGTCTTTGGAAACTTTTCCACGATCTTTTGAGCACAATAATTCAAAGGAGATATGTTATGTAGTGCCCCATAAAAAAGAATGAATTTTTTGAATCCTTTATTCACAAGGCTTCTTACAAGCCAATAAACATACTCTTTAAAATGATCCGGCCAGAGGGTAACTTCTACGAAATTGTCTGTAGAATATTCATAACCGTACCATAGTGGCGGAGCAACTACAACGTTAGTTTCTTCTGCTACTTTTAGGGCAAGTTCGTAGACAATCATAACGTTTGTGCCTAAGGGAAGATGCAAACCGTAGCCTGCCAAACCTCCAGAAGGAATAATCATCGTGGTATTTTGTTCTGCTGCTTTTTTTACCTCTTCCCAAGTCATTTCTTCAAGCTTCAATCCGATCCTCCCATTCCTACAAAATACTCCATTTTTTAAAATGCTTGATAGTTATTTTAATTGTTTAATGACACGAGAACTTTTTTAATATTTCCTCGAGTTTTACACTCTCTTAATGTTTTATCCTCGAAAATTTCGAGGATTTTTATTCTATCGCCTTCTTTAAGGTATTCAGGGAAACAAAGCTCTTTGTAAGGGCAATCATATTCATCGCATTCAGGTTTTTGGTATATTTGTGTTGCTCCAACAAAACATTGATTTGATTCTATAATAGTTTCTACGTCTGCTAAAACACATTCAACAACTTTTACAACCTCTCCCAGATGTATCTTGCATGGGTGTTTAATCTCCCGTACCTCAACTATTTGATAAACACGGTTGGTTTCGAGGTTTGAAAGGCACACATTATTAGTGGGGCATTTATCGCATTCTTTGTTCTTTTCACTTTTTCCCATGAAAAAGAACTTGAAATTTTTTTTAGCTAAACTTTCTCCTATAAGCGTAATAATCGGTTTTTTATCCATTTTACTCTGTTCCGTCTTTTTTACCTCCTCCACTTTTAATTGTTTAAATGACGCCGGTAATTGTCGCTAGTTTTACTGCAGCCTCATGTGTCAATCCTTCCTTACCCAAAATGGTGTATCTTTCCGGTCTCAAAGTATGGGCAATTTTTAAAGCCTCTATTATATGTTCTGGGTTAATCCCTAGCTCTTTAGCAGTGGTCGGGGCTCCTACTTTCCTTAATGTTTCCTTTACACGTTTCCAATCCCCACCGTGGAGAAACTCCATCATTATGGTTCCAACCCCACACTGTTCTCCATGAAGGGCAGGTTTTGGCGCTATAATATCTAAAGCGTGAGAAAAAAGATGTTCACTTCCGCTTGCAGGTCTTGAAGATCCCGCTATACAGATTGCTACTCCGCTACTTATTAACGCTTTTAACACGGTTCTTGCATTTTCAACAGCGTTAACTTTTATAGTGTCCGCTTCATCAAAGATCATCTGTGCAGCCAACAAAGCTAAAGAAGCAGCCGATTCGCTCAAAGGCTCATTTTTAAGCCTATGAGCTAACTGCCAATCTTTTACCGCTGTTAATTTTGCAACTAAATCAGCACAACCTGAAGCAAGAAGCTTTCTCGGAGCCTTTGCTATGATCTCAGTATCACCAATTATGGCTAAAGGAGTTTTAGCAATGACCGAATGACGTGTATTTTCACCTTTTATACTGCAAAAAGGACTTGAAATACCATCATGAGACGCCGCCGTAGGAATACTAAAAAAGAAGAGATTTTCCTTAGTTGCAGCATACTTTGCAAGATCAACGCTTTTTCCTCCTCCTACCCCCATAACAATCTCCGGCTTAGTCTCATGAATAAACTCTCTAACCCTCTCTGCCTCCTCTAAAGTAGCAGAAGTCCCCTCAACCATCGAAACATTAAAACTCGCTTCTTGAAGAGATTCTTCAACTATTCTTGCTACCTTAACAACATTTGGTCCGGTGACGATCGCTGCAGAATCTGAAAAACCAAGTTCCTTTGAGATCTCACCTGTTAAAGAAATCACTCCTTCTCCCACAACTATCTGCCTTGGAAGCTCTATCCGATGTAGGCGAAAAACCTGTTTTTTTTGGATCATTTTATTAAACACCTTTCAACCATTAAAAAAATATGCCGTTGGAAAGGCAAAGCTTAAAAATGCATAAGTGAGTTTAGTAATCAGTTAATATGTAAAACTTTTTATTAATTTACTTTTCTTAAACCTTTCAAAAAATTGTTAACGGCAAATCGCCACTATAACTTATAAGAACGATAATAAAAATTTTAGGTAATAAGAAGAGGGTTTGATTATTTTGACATACATTCTTGATAACGCTTTTATCAAAAGATTAATCAACGTTAAAAAAATAGGCCCCGAACCTATGTCTAAAGAGTTTGAAAAAATGCATGAAGAAGCGTTAAAGAAAGCCTTTCATGGCACAACAACTGCTGGAATCGTTTGCAAGGATGGCGTTGTTTTAGCCACGGATAAACGCGCTACTTCAGGATCATTTATCGCCTCAAAAACTGTCAATAAGATATACAAAATTAGAAATCATTTGGCTTCAACGATGGCGGGAAGGGTAGCAGATGCTCAATCTATCATGGATGTAATAAGAGCAGAAGCGGCATTGTTCGAGATCGAGTATGAGAGGTCTATGCCTGTAAAAGCGGCATCAACCCTC
>JAEOSI010000221.1 GCA_016840425.1 Candidatus Wukongarchaeum yapensis | reverse complement strand
GATGCCGGTGGAAGACACGTTAGAAAACATGTATAAGTGCATATGCCCCTCCTGCCCAAGTTTTGCAGGCAAACCATACTTTTATTGCGCCAAGGGAAAAGCTGAACATCCCCCACTACATGAAGGCTGTTATTGTAAAAACTGCCCTATATGGAAAGAGAATGGACTTGAAAAAAATAATCCAAAAGAACCTTATTTTTGTGAAAATGGAAAATCCTCTTAAAAATAACACTTGAACCACACCTCCTCGATCTCCCTACATTTTTATTATTAAAAAGGAAAACGGGGAGTGAAATGATTCCTAACATCAATCCAAGGTTCATAAGGAAGAATCTCAACCCTTGATATCAATATTAATAATGCACACACTATACCCTCCATGCCTAAGCCACTCCCCAAACATGCCAGTAAGCATGCTCTTATCGCTTCCTGCGAGACAGAAAAACACCACCACTTTCAACCAATAACGCCCCTAAAAACCTTTACTTTTAATAGACAAAAACATAGCCTTTCAGACAAAAATAAAACATAAACCAATCATCATAAAAACAAAAAAAACATTGAGAGCCAACTTCTGAAAATCAAAAAATTTTGCCGATAAAGGGAGAACAGGAAGAAAATTTCAAGCTATGAAAAATGGTAAAATTAAAATTATATAATGAATTTCAAAAGTATCATGCTACTTTTAATTTACTCAAGGTTTTAAGAGGGTTATTTGATGGATGATGAAAAACAGGAAATTAGTAGTGATGTAGAGGGTCGTCCAACAGTGATAAACATGACCCTTTTAGACACCTATACGTTAATGAGGGCTTTTATAGGGCTTTTAGCTAACCAAGCATGGCAAGATATTGGTTTGGTAATTAACCCCCAAACACAAAAAATAGAGAAGAACAAGGAGAGAGCAAAAACTGCCATCGATTGTATCGCCTTCCTAATAGAGAAGTTAGAACCACAACTTCAAAATGAGGAAAAAGAAAAACTTAGATCACTCCTAACAGACCTTCAACTAAACTTTGTCCAACAACAAAAAGAAGAGGGGTAACAAAGAATATAAAAATATAGGAAGAGGAAAATCGGTTAAAAAAAGAGAAAATCGCTATTTTTTATTTGATACGTTTAAAATTCTTCTCATCCCTATATTTTAGGGCAAGTTCCGCGGACTAATTTGAAATTTCCTCCTCAGGCTTTGAGGTTTTGTGAGGTGAATCAAAAATGAAACTTTTGATAAAAATAAAAGAGATAAATGGTAGATGTCCTGTATACCGACTTGACGATAAAATAGTTTTGGATGAAGGCTACATAATAAACGTTAAAGAGTCTAATAATATTTGCATGCACTCTCTAGCCTCCATACTCCCATACTATAATGCTTTATATCGAGGCGTAAAACCCATAGATCTCGGATTAAACAAGGATATCGATGACAACACAGCCTACGTCCAGTGTTTAGACCCTTGTAAATATACAGGCGGAGGAACAGTCATATTTCAAATAACGCGAGAAAAAGAGTGAAAAATAGATTAGTATAGGATAGCGATCCGTAAAATGGCTTTTAGGCGTGGATTGTTGTTCCTACTCCTTTCTCGAGGGCTTTTCCTATGTTTTCTATCGAGAGGATTACTACCTCTTCACCTCCTTTTTTCAGGAAATTTATTACAGCTTTTATTTTTGGCCCCATACTTCCTGGAGGAAAATGGCCGTCTCCTAGATATTTTTCCGCTTCTTCTAAACTCATTTCATCTATAGGAACCTGGTTTTCTGTAAGATAGTTTAAGAACACTTTTTCAATATCTGTAACCATTATTATCTTCTTTATGCCAAGCTCTATAGCCAGGACCATTGAGGCAAAATCTTTGTCTATTACTGCGTCCACTCCCTCCAAGGTGCCGTCTTCTTTCTCTATTACGGGTATTCCTCCCCCACCACAAGAAATAACAATATGACCACGGTTAACAAGTTCTTTTATCCCTTCAATGCCCACTATCCTTTTTGGAAAGGGTGACGGAACCACCCTGCGATATCCTCTATCCGCGTCTTTTTTTATAACCCAGTTTTTTTTAGCTATTTTTTTCGCTTCTGACTCACCATAAAAAGGTCCTATAAACTTTGTAGGCTCTTTAAAAGCAAGGTCATGTCTATCGACAATAACAGGTGTTACTATGGGTGTAACAGGTCTCCACACCCCCGAAATCATAAGCTCATTTAGGAGGGTTATTTGTATGGTATAACCAATAGTTCCTTGGGTGCATGCTCCACACACATAGAGGGGTAAGGGAGAAACCTTCCCCTTTGAAAGCTCCATACGAAGTAACTCATTCCCTACCTGTAGACCGTTACCGTGAGTAATTACTACATTAAAACCCCTTTCAAGAAGTTCAACTACGTGTTTACAAGTTTCCCTAGTCTCCTCTAACTGATCTTTAAAATCTCCCCTCTTCCCCTTAACCAAGGCATGACCTCCTATAGCTAATAAAACACATCCTTTATCGAAAACGGTTTTTTTACACACATTCTTTCCTCCAAAAAAAGTTGTTGTTTCACTCGAGGAAATATAGTTGGTTTATTAGTAGGTTTATTTTTTTCTCAAGATTTTTGATCTTTTCCTCGATTTTTTTAGTTTCAGCACTCTTTTTCCCTTTTCTTGTATTTTTTTGCTTTTTTAGGGCGGATATGATTTCTACAAGGTTTACTATCGTGGCGTGTTTTTCCTTTTCTTTTGGATTCTTGAAATCTATTTTGCGTATGGGTAGTTCTAAGAGGGTTTCTATGTCAGTTTGGGCTAAAGGTCTTTTAAACTCCAAGGTCATAAGGTGGTAATAACGGTTCATGAGCTCTGAGTTAAGGATAGCAAGGATATACTTTAAATCGTAATCCACTATGCCCTCTAAGAGGTTGATTGCATGCATGTTGTTTAAGCAAAAATATCCCTCTCGATCATAGGCGGCAATTAAACTGTCACCTGTCTGTCTAAGAAACAGTTTTTCCCCCTTATACTTTTCTTCATTAAAGCCGCTTTTTGCGTAAATCTTACGTCTTTTTGGATCTTCATCAAACAGCACATAGTTACCGCTATAATTGATGAAATACCTGTCTATATCTTTGCCAGAAGCAAGGAGAGGTCGCCATTTATCGTAAGCTTTATCATCAAAATATACCACTTTTCCCTGACGGTTCTTTATAGCTACCACGCTTTTTTTCCGATCGCTTACTATGGAGATTTTTCCGAATCTCCCTATGCAACCGCTGTATATGTCTACTAATTCTCCTAAAGCAAGGGAGGGAGAGGCTTCCACTTTTCCAACGAAATCCTTTGATTCCCGGGCAAAAAACAGGCGAAACCTGTTATGTGAAACTTTTTCAAAAAGTTGCTGTGGGTAGGAGTGTGTTTTAAAGCTCCTTTTCTTTAAATCTTTAAG
>JAEOSI010000042.1 GCA_016840425.1 Candidatus Wukongarchaeum yapensis | reverse complement strand
GGTAGCTATTCTTAAACCCTCTACAGTCACCAAGAAAGCTACATATAGATTAGCTTTATTCTCAAGTTCCCTAAGTAGTTCAACAACCTTTGTCAAAGAATCATCCTTTGCAAACATAATCCTTTCAACCTTCACACAAAAAGTTTAGTAAAAAAGACTTTTAAAATTTAAAACACTTTTAACTCTTTTTTTATAATAAGTTAAATGTTTTTAGGTAGATTAGGGACGATTTTTGCCGTGCATCTATCGGTATAGAAAGTAAACTGGTTTGCCGCGTATCTATCGGTATAGAAAGTTGTAAGGCTTTTTTGGGATCTATGGAGTGCATATTGGTGTGGAAAGTAAACTAATTTTTTAAAAAAAGATATATCCTCTCTTATCTTTTAAGAAAGTTTATTAACTAGTATTTAGCTTTTCTTCCCCTTGATCTTCTCTAAAGCTTTTTTCGCAGCTATACGAACCTCCTCATCTTCGTCTTTTAGAGCCTGTATTAGAGGTTCAATAGCTCTCGAATCTCTAATCTCTCCAAGACTCATAGCTACCCACTCTTTAACATAACTAGAACTATCCTCCAATTCCTGAATAAGTAATTCTACCGCCTTTTTACCGCCTATTTTCCCTATAGCTTCAGCTATCCTTTCTTGAAATTCAAAATCTGGTTCCCAAAAGTCTGGACGTTCCTTTATTGAACCCTCTCTTACATCAAGTTCCCCTTTTAATAACTGAATAAGAGGTTCAACAGCTCTCTCATCCCCTATCTCCCCAAGAACATCTACTGTTTCCCATTGAACACTAAAATCTGCATCTTTTAAAGCCCAGATAAGAGGTTCAACAGCCGCTTCTCCTAATCTAACCAATTCACTCCAATTTTTCAATGCAATAAAGTAATAAGCTTTATCCGTATCGTTTTCTGGTTCACCCCCTAGATTTTGAAGAGATTCTGCTACCACAAGTCGTACATCACTTCTTTCGTCCTTGAGTATTTTAACGAGGGGTTCAATAGCCTTTGAGTCCCCCATCTTACTAAGAGCAATTGCTACTTCCCCTCGAAAAACACTATCTTCATACTTTAAAGTTTGTATTAATGGTTCTACTGCCCTCGAATCCCCAATCTTACCAAGAGCAGTTACTGCCCTCGCTCGAACACTTCTATTTTCATCTTTTAACATTTGTATTAGCGGTTCTACGACATTTGGACCCCCTATCATAGCAAGTGCCCAAATCACATTCTTTCGAACATTTGAATCTTTATCTTTTAGTGTTTCTTTAAGAGGCTCAACAGCCCTCGCATCCCCTATCTCACTAAGAATCTTCGCCGCCCTCTCCCGACGATTGGGATTTTCATGTTTTAAATCCTTAATAAGAATTTCAACTTTCTTCAAGGCATCTTTTTTTCTCTTAAGTGAATTATTGGATGTTCCCATATTCACACATCCCTCTTGACAACAGATTACACATAACATGAAGGATTATAGAGACCACTTTGATCCAATTACCACTACTTTGCACCTAATAAAAAGTTTTTACACCCCCCACTAAAATCTCAAAAAAGACTTAATACACACTAAAAAAGTTTTTACGCATCAAAGCCTTCAAAAACAAGATTTAGCGATTTTGATATTAAAACCAAAAAACAAAAAAGGAGGAAGAAACAAAAAAAACATAACATATTTTAGCAAAGTCGTTATATCCACAATACTAAAAGAGGAGCAAAAGAAATGAGTAAAACAAAGAATGACGTAGCTTTCCTTTTCAAGGTAATTGTTGTGGGAGATGCCGCCACAGGGAAAACTGCGGTCACTATGAGGTGGGCTACAGGCACTTTTAGCGAGTCTTACCGGATGACAATTGGAGTTGACTTCGCTGTTAAAATTGTCGAAGCAGACGGTAAAAAGGTCAAATTAAGCGTTTGGGATACTGCAGGGCAAGAACGGTTTAGTCATATTCGTCCAATGTATTTTCGGGGTGCCCGTGGCAGTATTATAGTCTATGATGTGACTAATAAGAAAAGTTTTGAAAATGTGGGTAATTGGCTTGAGGAGATTAAAAAGCATTGTGAAAGGATTCCGTTACTTCTTGTGGGGAATAAGATTGATTTGGAGGATCAACGGGAAGTAACTACTAAGGAAGGAGAAGGTCTTGCGAAGAAGCTTGGTATCCCTTTTTTTGAGACTTCTGCTAAAACAGGGGAACTTGTGACCAAATGTTTTACTATGCTTGCAAAAGAAATGGTGGAAGAAGCTGAAAAGGGACAAGGGTAATAGTGACCCGCTGTTTTAGTATGTTTGTAAAAGAAATGGCGGAGAGAGTTGGAAAAAGATAATAAATAAAAACTTCTTTTAACCCTTTGTTGGTATATTTTATTTTGGTTTTAGGAGGTTTCTCCATGTCTGGTGAAACGAATGAAACGGAAAAAGAGGTACCTCTTGAAGAGGAGAAACAGAAAAAGGAATTAGGAAAAGAGGTCATGGAGAAGGAGGGATTAGAAGAGATTCTTCTTGAAAAAGATGGGAGGATTTCAGAACTTGAAGTTTTGGTGGAGGAGAAGTCAAAGCTCGCTGAAAAATATCTTAAAAATTGGCAGAGGGCTCAAGCAGATTATGAAAATCTTTTAAAAAGGGTTCAGAAGGAGCAGGAAAGTCTCTCAGTTCAGTTAAAAGAAAGGCTTATTTTGGGTTTAATCGAGATTTTTGAAGATTTTGAACGTATAGTGGAAGCAAGTAGTGATCAAAAGGATTCTGAGAATGTTGTTAAGGGCATGCGGATGGTTCTTGATAAACTTTGGGGTTTTTTAAAGAGTGAAGGGGTTTCAAGGATTGAGACTTTTGAAGCGACTTTTGATTTGTTGAGGCATGAAGCGGTTTCTCGTGTTTTTACCTCTGAAATCCCTGAGAACACCATAGTTGAGGAGGTTAATAGAGGTTATATGCTTTATTCTAAGGTGTTGAAACCTGCTCAAGTGGTGGTAGCGGTTTCTCCTGACCAGAAGATCTCAAATGAAGGAGGAGAAGGGTAAAAGATCTACAATGTTTTATAAATCTTTAATTTTATTATTATTTATAGTAATTGTTTTTCCTAAGGGTTTTAAAAAATAGTTGTTATTATTTAAGGGTTTATGTGATTCTAAGGCGTTTGGAGAGGCGGTTTTTGAGCGAAAGTATGGAAAACATCTTGGAAGAGCTTTTCATTGTTCGTGATGATGGTCTTAAGGTTTTTCATTATACTTTTGGTAAGGAGAAAAGTGATCCGGGGACTATTAGTCGTTTGCTTAGTGCGGCTGAGGCTTTTTTGGAAGAAGCTTTGACGTCTTCTGAGCCCTTACGGTTATTAGATGTTCAGGATAAAAACGTTATTGCGGAGCGTTTTGATCGTTTACAGGTTATAGTGATATGTAAAGCTAAACCGCTAGAGTTTTCTCAGGTTGTTCAGATTAGGAAAGCTTTAGCTTCATTGGTTGAGGAGTTTGAAACTCTTTTTTACGACTATATCGAAAAAATGGATGAAAGTGAAGAATTAGGCGACTTAACTTCTTTTCATCCTGCAAGAGAAACTGTTTTTAAGTGGCTTGAACCTATATTATATAGAAAAGTTCCATCTCCAGCGATAAGAACAATGATTACTAGTCAAAATCTTTACAAGTACACGGTAACTGATGAGGGTTTAAACGCTTATGAAAGATTTTACTCAAAATCTAAGAGCTTTCACATGTCCCTCTCTCGCCTGAACATACCGCTTTCTACAATAGATGAGATGATGAAAACTTTGAACAAAAAATCCCACACGTTACATGAGATCTCAGAAGCTTTTTCTATAGATAAAAAAACTATGGTAGAACTTTTACATCATCTTGCTATGCGCGATATGGTGATAACTTTAAGTTCTGAAGGTCTCCCAACAAGCCCATGATCAGAATACCTTTGATAGAATAATAAAGGGGTTTAAAGTGCTATATTCGAGGTTTTGGATGGAACTGCCATGTTTAAAAAAGTAAAGTCGAAGATTAAGTGGGGATCTCTCCCCGCAGAGGTTAAAGATCTGTTTAAAGGTCTTCAGCATTTTTTAACACGTTCTTTGGCGCAAATTGCGGTCAAGGAAGATCTTAACATTATTTTGAAAGATCCGTGTAAGGTGGCTGAAATAGCCAAGGAGAAGGGATATAGTGATTTAGGAATACTTGACTATTACCTTCGCACTTTGGCTATTTTGGGAGTGCTTGAGGAACCAGAATCTCACAAATTTGCATGGAAAGGTCACAATCTAAAAATTTCTGCTTTTGAGCGACTATTTTCAGAAAAAAGCACGCCTTTTGCATCAAAATTATCAGAATATGCGGAATTTTTACCAAAGGCTTTAAGAGGGGAAAGGATACGACATGAGGAGGGATTTCTTGCGATTATGGATGCCATATACTCAAGCCACTTTTACACGTCCTTAATAAGTTCTGCTTTAGAAAAGGCCCACGAAATACCTAGCAAGAAGATATTCGATCTATTTGGGTATACTGGTTGGAGCAGTATAACCATGGAAAAAGTTTTTCCAGAAATTGATCAAATTTTTTTCGTTGAGCCTGATGCTCAAATTTTAGCTGTTGCGAAAGAAAATCTTTCAAACCTAGGAATAACAGATGAAATAAAGATGGAGTTTATTGAAACAAATCCTTGGGAAGAGTTACCGGAAACAAAAGCGGGTCTAATATTTGGTTTAGAGCTTTTTCAGCGCACAGATCCGAAAAATTATGAAAATCTCCTAAAACTTTGTTTTGGAGCCCTTGAGGAGGAGGGAAAATTTATAGCGATACAGCCTTTAAGACTACAGCCTCACGAACCATTTTCCTATGAAGTACTTCTCTTAGTAAAACAAGATTTTCGAGGTTTTCCTTCTCAAGAAAGTCTTTTACAACAACTAGAAAAGGTTGGTTTTGAAAATCTTACCATTTTAGAAAATTTTGTGATACTTGCAGAAAAACCATCGAAATAAAAAAATAAAATCAAATAACGTCAATTTTTAATAAAATAAGGCATATTTTGGGGTAAGGGGATATACACTTTTGAAGTTATTTGAAACCCTTGACATTAAAACTATTAACGGGCTTCCGATACTTTACATACCAAGTATAAACGCGATAACCGTAGCAGACCTACATTTAGGATATGAAGAGGCTTTAGCTAATAAAGGAATTTTTTACCCTAAAAGCCAATTCAACATTATTATGAAACTTTTGGTGGAAGGGTTTGAAAAAACGAACACCGATATTCTAATTATAAACGGTGATTTAAAACATGAATTTGGGCGCTTCTCTTTCCAAGAAAGAAAAGAAATAGAAACCCTTCTAAAAGAACTTTTAACACGGTTTAAAAAGATCATCATTGTGCGAGGTAACCATGATAATTATCTTATTAATATCATTCGGAAATTTGAAAATGTAGAGTTCATATCGTCCTATTTAACGATTGGCAAATATGGATTTGCCCACGGACACGAACTTTCTTTGGATCTTTTTTCAACAAAAGTAGAATGCATAGTAATTGCTCATGAGCATCCTGCTTTAGGGTTAAAAGATGATGTTTATGTGAAGATAAAAGTTCCTGCAGTACTTTTTGGCGAGACTAAGGTGGGGAAGAAAATAGTGGTTCAACCTGCTTTATCCCCAATTGTTTTAGGCGTAGAGGTAAATATGCAACCTCAGAGTGAGTTTTTATCCCCGATATTACGCGATAAAAAAATTGTAGATATAGGCAACCTTGAAGCTATAGCCCTTGACATAGAAGCAGGCGCATTTCGGTTTCCAAAGCTAAAAAAGTGGCAAAAAATACTCCAATATTAAAATAAAAGACTATTAGAGCCTTTTATCTTTTTTAAAAAAAAGAAAGGAAATCAAACTGTGAGCTATATATTAGTTAATTCTTGCGTTTGCGCTTTTATTTTTTCGAGTACTTGTTTATGAAGTCTTTCAAGGAGCTCTTTTCTGTCCGCCATGAGGATTACATCACTTTGCCCTATTGCGAATAAATTATGGGCAAAAGGACTTGGTATGTCACTTCCTTCGAAAACCACCACGTTTAATTTTCCCTCCTCCATCCAATCTAGGACTTTTTTAGCGTTGATTATATCCATATGATCCTCAACAATTTCCCTGAAAGTTTCCTTAAGAATGGGGAAGTTTTCACTAATCTGTTTTATTGCAGCTATTAGAAAGTGCGCGTTCATAGTTTGTCTTCCTATAGAGATTTTATGACCTTTATACTGTTTTAGGATCATTAATGCTCTTGTTGCACAGTGACGGAACCTTCTCTTGAAGAGCTCTGTTTTTTCTAAAGATTCTTTTAATAGATTTTCTAAGTTGTCCTTAGTTATTTTTCGAACAAAGTCTTCTACGTTTAATACTTTGAGACCTTTTGGTATGGTTAATGAGAAGCCGTTGTCGTTTATGGCTATACTCACGTTTCCTCTGACTATTTTTGACAAGAAGTAACCGTAAGCCCTTGAAAGAGCGTCATTTATGCGTCTCCCAAAGAGGGAATGAAAGATTATGTTTTGCCTGCCCATGTCATCAACAACGGTTTCAACTACGAGCGTCTCATTATCTGCCATGATCCCTCCTGTAAACTTCAACTGTTCAATAAAATAGTTAACAATGTTTGTTGCTTCTATAAGACTTACAGGAAATTCTCCGCTTATCCATTCTACAATCTTTTCCTTTTTTTCTCCTCTGAGAATTTTTTGAGAAACTTTTTTCCTGAAACGCCCAACTTCCAAAGCAGAATCAAAACTCAAAGGCAACATTTCTGAAACCCAACTAGGAATACTGGGGCGACGTTCAGGAGCAGGGCTAACATACGCTTTTAAACCCCTCGCATACTTAAACTTCCAAGTCTTACCCCCCAGCACAAAAATATCCCCGGGAGAAAGCCTCTCAAGAAACCCTTCATCTATCGACCCAACCCAACTCTTTTTCTTTCCATGTCTAACAAAAATATCAACCTGAGTTTCCTGAGGAATCGTGCCAACATTCGTATAATATATTACCCTTGTCAGTCTCCCTCTCTTACCAAATCTTTCGTCAACTCTATCAAGCCATATCTTAGCATAAACCCTTCGACTTTCAAGCTCCACATACTCTCCAGCTAAGTATTCTAAAACATTGATAAAATCCTCAAAATCAAGGTCTTTATAACAATACGATCGTCGGACTAGTTCAAAGGCTTCTTTTACCTCCCACCTACGGTCTATTGCCATTCCAAGAAGTTGCTGGGCAAGAACGTCTAAACAGTTTTTCGGTATCTGAACTCGGTCTATTTTCCCTTCTAAAGCTGCTTTCCCAAGTACTGTACATTCGACTAAATCATCCCTATCAAGCACTGTTATTACGCCTTCTGAGATTTCATGAAGCTTATGACCTGACCTGCCAACCCTCTGCAAACATCTTGAAACGCTTTTCGGGCTCCCTAATTGAACAACGAGGTCGATATAACCGATGTCTATACCCAGTTCTAGACTGGTGCTACAGACAACTGCTTTAAGCTCTCCCTTTTTCAGTCTTCCTTCGATGTCTAAGCGATGTTTCCTAGATAAGGAAGAGTGGTGGGCACCAATGTTATCAACATATTTCTCTCCAAATATGTCTTGTAAATGAAATACTACTCGCTCTGTTCCGCTCCGTGTGTTTGTAAAAACCAATGTTGTAACATGATCAGTTATAAGTTCGTCGAGGTTCACGTATAAGGCATGGCTCAAGCTTTCTTCCGGGGTGTAAATGAGATCTTTTACAGGTGTTTGAACGGCTATTTTTGTCTGTTTTATCATGGACGCGTCAACAATCACGCAATCTCTGGGTTTTTCTTCTGTTTCGAAACCTACTAAAAATTTTGAAATCTCTTCTAACGGTGCTTGAGTAGCGCTGCATCCGATTCTCACTATTTGATGGTCTCCGACTAAGTCTTGGAGTCTTTCAAGACTAAGCGAGAGGTGTACACCTCGTTTGGAGTCTGCAAGTTCATGGATCTCATCCACAACCACAAATCTTACCGATTTTAACTTCTCGCGGAATTTCGGAGCGGATAAAACAATTGCAATGGTTTCAGGCGTCGTTATAAGTATGTGCGGCGTTTTTCTTAGCATTTTTGATCGTTCAGATTGGGGAGTATCACCCGTCCTAACAGCTACCCTGACTTCCGGTAATTCTATTCCCTTTTCTTCGGTAATTTTACGTATGCCTTTTAGTGGTTCCATCAAGTTTCGCTTGATATCATTATTTAACGCCCTTAACGGGGAAACATATACAACATAGATCTCATTATTTAACTCTCCTTTTTCCCCTAAATCAAATAAAAAATTTAGAAGCGTTAAAAAAGCGGCCAATGTTTTGCCGCTGCCAGTCGGCGCACTAATCAGCACATTTTTACCGTTAAGAATCTCAGGCAAAGCTAGGCTTTGAGGCGGCGTCATAGAGGAGAATGACTGCTGAAACCACTGAAAGACGTAGGGTTTAAATTTTGAGAAAATCTCCTCTTCTTTTTTTCCGTAAACTGCAAAAGCGATAGTCAAAACTTTTCACCGAAGATAAATTTTAAGCCGAAGCTAGGAGGGATGAATTATTAAAAGATGAAAAATATTTAGGTCAAAATCGTAATTAAAGTTTACATTTACTATTTTAAATGTTTTAAGAAAGGGAAAGCTATATAAAAAAGCTTTAAGAAAGCTATATCTACCAGCTTATCATAACCTCCTCAAAAAATGTTTAGGCGGGCTAACCATGAGTGAAACTCAAACAGACGTAATAGACATCAGGTTTTACGGGCGAGGAGGTCAAGGAGTGGTTACAGCTTCCCGGTTAATCGGAGAGGCAGGCCTACTACAGGGCAAATATGTACATGCTTTTCCGGCCTTTGGACCTGAAAGGATAGGAGCACCGGTACAGGCTTTTACAAGAATAAGCAACAACCGTTTTTACGAAAAATGTGAAGTAGTTTATCCGGACATAGTCTGCGTCCTTGATCCAACGCTCTACGGCATTCTTGGACAGGCCATTGTTTCAGGATTAGATGAAGAGAAGGGCGTTTTGATATCGAACTATAAGGAATCACCAGAAGAACTTAGAAAGGAATTAAAATTGAATCCTAATATAAAAGTTGGCGTCGTGGATGCAACTTCAATAGCTATCGATGTTATTGGACGCGCCATCACTAATACTGTCATACTAGGGGCTTTGATAAAAGCGGCAGAAGTCGTAGATCTTGAAAACATAATTAAGGTTACAAAGAAGCGTTTTCCAGGAGAAATCGGGGAAAAGAACGCTGAAGCAATTAGGCGCGCCTATAATGAAGTAGTTATTTCCTAAAAGGGAAAAAAACAAGCCATGTTTTATTCGTAATCGTGAAGATTGTTGGAGTGGGTCGGTATGGGTGAAATTGTTGGAATGACAGGAGATGAATCAATAGCACACGCTGTTAAACTTTGCGACCCGGATGTTATTGCAGCATATCCTATTACGCCTCAAACGATTATGGTTGAGCGTTTAGCTGATTTCGTATATGATGGAGAACTTGATTCAGAGTTTATTCCCGTTGAGTCAGAACATTCAGCGATGTCTTGTTGTTACGGCTCTTCAATAGCCGGTGCACGTGTTTTTACCGCTTCTGCATCTCAGGGAATAGCTTTAATGTTTGAGATCCTTTTCATCGTTTCAAATGCCCGATTACCTGTTGTTATGGGAGTGGCTAACAGGGCGCTAAGCGCACCGATTAATATACACGCAGGCTTAGAAGACCAACTAGTCTGCAGAGACACTGGATGGATCTCCATTTTCTGCCATGATTGCCAGTCTGCATACGACACAACCATAATGGCTTTTAAAATCGCAGAAGATAAAGAAGTTTCCCTTCCATTAATGTACGGGATAGATGCTTTCATTATATCACATGCTTTGGAAGGCGTAGAAACATTGGAAAAAAGGGAAGTAGAAGATTTTCTACCACCAAGAGATCCTTTATATGTTCTTGATCCCGACGATCCAATAAGCGTAGGTTCATTGGCTTTACAAGACAGTTATTATGAACTAAAGTATGCACAGGAACAAGTAATGATAAACTCGATGAAAACCATTAAAAAAGTTCAAGAAGAGTTTGGAGAACTTACCGGGCGTTATTATAACGTCATAAACACGTATTATGCAGAAGATGCTGACGTTATCTTAGTCACGCAAGGTGCTATAACCGGTACGGCAAGAACAGTGGTTGATCGATACAGAAGACAAGGAAAGAAGTTAGGACTAGCACAGGTACATGTTTATAGACCTTTTCCTGAAAAAGAACTCAGAGACGCTTTAAAAGGCGCCAAGGTAGCGGCAACCATCGACCGATCAATAACTTTCGGAGCACCAGGACCTATCTTATATAGTGATGTGAAAGTCACCACATCAAATGGAGGACCCATTATTCAAGGTTTTATTGCCGGCCTTGGAGGAAGAGATGTCAGGATAGAAGATATCGCAAAAGTCGCAGACAGAGCCTTTGAAACCGCAAAAACTGGTGAAGAACCGTCGAAGATTTCTTGGGTCGGTGTCAGAGGAGTAGAGTTCTAAGAGAGGTGTTTTAAATGACAGAAACAACAATAACCGAGAAAAAGAAAGAAAAACCAATCAAATGGCGAGAAATGGCTTTTGAAGAACGACCGGTTCTCGCTGCTGGTCATCGTTTATGCGCTGGCTGCGCAGCCCCCCTTGTAGTAAAATTTACAATGATGGCAACGGAAGACCCAAGTATTTGTGTGAGCTCCACAGGATGCCTTGAAGTAAGTACAACCATTTACCCCTACACTGCATGGCAAACACCATGGGTACACTGCGCTTTTGAAAATGCAGCCGCAGTAGCAAGTGGAATCGAAGCGGGATTAAAGGCCCTTATGCGGAAAAATAAAATTCCGAAGAGAAAGACGAACGTAATAGCTTTTAGTGGTGATGGTGGAACTTATGACATCGGCGTCCAGGCTTTAAGCGGGGCGCTTGAGAGAGGGCATAATTTGACCTATGTTTGCTACGATAACTCAGCGTACGAAAACACAGGTATCCAGAGAAGCGGGGCTACGCCTTATGGCGCCGCTACGACTACTAGTCCCGGTGGGAAGGTTATTCCAGGTAAGCCTGAGTTCCCTAAAGATATTGTAAAGATTGCTGCAGCCCACGACGTTCAATATGTTGCTACTGTGAACGTTGCTTATCCTAAGGATTTCATTAAGAAAATACGCAAGGCTTTAGCAAGCGACGACGCTTCCTTTATTCATGCTTTTTCTCCTTGTCCTTTGGGTTGGCGTGCTGATAGTAGTCTTACTATAAGGATCGCAGAGCTTGCTGTGGAGACGTGTATGTATCCTTTGTACGAAGTTGACTGTGGTGAGTATAGGTTAACAAAGATGATCAAGAAGGAGAATAAGGTTCCTGTGGAGGAGTTTCTAAAGACTCAGGGACGTTTTCGGCATTTGTTCAAACCAAAACGACGTGACGATATCATTAATGATACGCAGAAATGGGTAGATTGGAAGTGGCAACAACTTCTACGGCTTTGTGGTGTAAAAGAAGAATAAATTTCTCCCCTCTTTTTTTTGTTTTCTTAAGCTTTTCTCGAATACATTTTATCATTGTATCATATTGTTGTAGATTATTTGTTTTTACATACTTTGTCTATTTTTTGTTTTATTTCGGGAAAATCTTTACAGTACCTATCTCCTTCCCTATACCAATACACAGCCTTTTCTTCATCCCCCAAAATCTTGTATAATATAGTCAATCGAAAACATGCAGTACACTTCTCCTCATACGAGCTGAAAACTGAAATATAACTAAGGAATTTGTCTGTTAATTTTTCAGCTAAAATTGGTAGTTCTGAAAGTATGTCTTCCCCCTTATCAGGTAACTGTTTTCGGAAATTAAGAGCCGTAATGAGGCAGTCCACACCATCATCAAGATGTTCCATCAACAGGTAAAGCCATCCAAGAATTTCCCAAGAAGGTCCATCTTTAGGGTTTATTTTTAAGGCTTTCTTTAAATGTTCTTCTGCTTCAGGATATCTCTCATGCCCCATCTTGGAAAAAAGAAATCCATAAGCCCATAGGAGTTCTGCGTTCATCGGTTCTATTTCTAAGGCTTTTTTGAAATGTTTTTCTGCTTCACCATACCTATTACTTGTTATAGTGAGGAATAAACCGTAGTCGTGGTGTATCATGGCGTTTTCAGGGTTTTTCTCCAAAGCTTTTACAAAAGTTTCTTCATCTTCGCAACTCCAATCAGCAAAATTATACCCAGTTCTGTCAACCATATTCCATCACCAATTTTTCCAACCACAAGTGAGAAATGGTTGAATAAATCAAATTATTCTCGATTTTTTATTCTCCAAAGTTCGTTTTTAAAAGCGTCCTACCCAGATATGGAGAAGGAAAAGGAAAAAACAACAATCTAGAACAATAAAGGATGAAACCAAAAAAAGAAGGGAAGGAAAAGGAGGAAGAGGCGCACCAACTTAAAAACAGCCTAGAACAA
>JAEOSI010000220.1 GCA_016840425.1 Candidatus Wukongarchaeum yapensis | reverse complement strand
AAAAACGGTTCTATCATTACAATATCCCCAGAAAAGATACGTTTTAATTTCAAGAATAACGAAGATATAGAGTTCTTCATGGAAACTTTAAGGGCGGTTATCCGTTCAATTAAATGCACGGGTTGCGGTGTTTGCGCTGAAGTATGCCCAAACAAATCTATACAAATCAAAGAAGAAAGAAATCATAATAAAGTGGTTAAAATAGACGGAAAAAGTTGTAATAAATGTGGAAAATGCAACCTTAAATGCCCTTTAAACAGGTACACATACGCGCCTCAACTCAATTACGCATACAAAAACCTGAAAAAATATAAAGAACCGGATAGATTATAACAAAAAAACTCGATATACGTGAGATTTAGTTACTCTTCCGGTTCTTCTAACGTTTTAAAGAAGGCCCCCCAAAAAGGATCGATCTCTGGAAATTTTAGTTTCGTTTCTGAACCATCAGATTTTACTACAATCCTCCCTTCATTTTTCGGAAGAATATCCCCAGCAATTGTTGCGGATATATCCTCCTTTTCAAGGACTTCCAGTACTTTCTCCACCTTTTCAGGCTTTACGGTGATTATGAGGGTGCCCTCACTTATGGATTCATAAGGATCAATTTCAAAAAATTCGCAAACCTTTTTTGCCTCATCGAGAAGAATTATTTTTTCCTCTTCAATTTTTATCCCCACATCACTTGCATTAGCTACCTCGTATAATCCTCCCCAAATACCTCCTTCTGTCGCATCATGCATGGCTGTAACACCGCCAACTTCCACCGCGGTGAGGGCGTCTTTTATAACGCTCATCTGCCAGTATAGATCCTGAGCTCTTTTCACAAAATCTTTACCATATTTCGCGCCAAGGGTTTTGGGATACTGCAAAGCCAAGATACCTGCAGCCTCAATAGCCGCCCCCTTAGTTATGATAACCTTATCCCCCGATCTAGCGCCTTCAGGGGTAACGTATCTAGCTTTTTCCCCAATTCCTATAACCGTACACCCCCCATTTAGAGGGTATGCTATCCCAGGATAAACACCGGTATGCCCCCCAATAATAGTGATCCCTAACTTCACGCACTCTGTGTGAATCGTTTGCCAAATCTCCTCCAAAGTTTCCCTTTCAGTGCCGGGGGGTAATAAGAGGCATATTGTCATGTATTTCGGTTTAATTCCAAGGCAGGCAACATCTCCCGCGCAAATATGGACAATACCCCATCCAAACTGTTTCCAACCCCACGAAGGAACGCCAAAGGTTGGATCTTCTGCCACAACCATAATCCTCCCATCACCCAAATCTATAACACCAGCATCAACCCCATGCCTGGGGGGAACTAAAACATTTTCATCTTCAGCCCCACAAAAAGGAAAAATAACCTCTTCAAAAACCGCAGGAGCCAATTTTCCAACTTTTGGCAACTCTTTACCCATTATTAAAAAACCTCCAAAAAATTGTTTAATCCTCTTCTAGTCATATTATTTTTCAGTATGGTAATTGTTAGCTATTTCTATAGCGATTTTTGCTACTTCTAAGGCGTCTTTTCCAAATATGCTTATGGTTTCTTCTTTACCTATCCAGCCTCTATCAAAGATTATGTCAGGGATTTTTCCTCCAGCGTTTTTTATCGCTTCTTCCATTGCCCATATTAGAGTCTTTCCTTCAACTGTCCTAATTTCTTCAGGCTCTTTTTCCCTCTCAAAGTAGGAAACTGTAAGTCCTTTTTCTACCGCTATCCCTTCAACAATTGAAAGGATTTCTTCACTAAACTTTATGTCAATCGATGCCCTTTTCTCCGGATCGTGCTTCATTCTTTCTAAGAGAAATCTCGCCATGTGACTTGAGGCTCCAAACCAAATACAACCCGCGGCTTTGGGTTTATCGCGTACAACCGTTATACGACCTTCTACCGCCGCAACATCCGATACAGATCTGGCTCCAAGTATTGCCATCACTATATTTGTGCGAATCTCAGGAATCAATTTAGAAAAATTGGAAGTGTTTTCCAGCATATCAACAGCTTTACGAAGATTTTCAAGCACCAAATAACGCTCAGCATTCTCATTAAAAGACACCTAAACCACCTATCAAAAATCAAGTAGTATATTCAGCATTAATCTTTACATAATCATAGCTCATATCACAGCCATAAGCTGTAGCTTTTTCAGTTCCAGTTCCAAGTACTGCCCTGAAAATGATCTCGTCTTCATAAAGAACTTGTCGTGCTTTTTCAGCTTGGTTTGAACCTATTACCGCAACAGGTCGCCCGTTCTCTAAAAGTTTTACTTCTTCCCCTGTTTTACTACTAATCCATAAAGATAATTTTTTCACGCTGATTTTTATCCCGGTTGCGCCTATCGCCGAAATGACTCTTCCCCAGTTAGGATCACAGCCAAAAATTGCACACTTAACAAGGGGGCTCTTTATAACGGCCAAGGCAGCCTTCTTAGCATCTTCCTTACTCTCAGCTTCTTCTATTCTAACTTCAACGTATTTTGTTGCACCCTCTCCATCTTTTGCAATCATTTTTACAAGCCCCCTCATCACCTTTGTAAGGGCTTCTTGAAAAACTTGGCTTTCGGAAACTCCTTCCCCACTTTTAGACCCTACTTTCCCCGTGGAAAAAACGATAACAGTATCGTTTGGACTCATATCCCCGTCCACTGCAACCATGTTAAACGTTTCATCAATAGCCTTGGAAGCATAAAGTTTCAACGTTTTAACGTTTATCTTAGCGTCTGTTCCTATAATCGCAAACATCGTGGCGTGGGGGATTACGAGGCTGGGTCCTATCATTCCTGCCCCTTTAGCCATACCGCCAACTCGTACAATGCTCCCATCCTCAAGTTCCACCTCAAAAGCAATTTCCTTTTTATGAGTGTCCGTAGTGGTTATAGCTTCAGCTGCCTCACATCCGCCATTAAAGCTTAATCGATCGAAAGCTTTATCTATACCCTTTTTTATCTTCTCCATTTCTAAAAACTTCCCCATAACACCAGTACTCATAGGGATAACAAGATCTGCCTCCACTCCCAACTTTTCTGCTACAAACTCTGCCATCATTTCCGCATCCCTAACCCCTCTCTCCCCTGTGAGACAGTTAGCGTTTTCACTATTACAAACAATCGCTTGTAAACGCCCACCAGACCTCTTCAATTTCTTCTCAGAAACAATAATATGAGCCCCCTTAACTTGGTTAACTGTAAAAGCAGCAACACAAGTTGCTGGCTCCCCTTCAATAACTATTAGAGCTAAATCTTTCCGCCCTTCTTGCCTTAAACCGGAATGAACTCCTGAAGCTTTCACGCCTCTAACAGCCGTTATGCCACCATCAATCACACGCATAAAACCCAGCACCGTCAAAAAATTGAACAGGAAAAATTATAGGGGTAGGGAGAATATCCTTATAGCGTTTTTTGTCGTTACTTTGCTAACTTCTTTTAC
>JAEOSI010000041.1 GCA_016840425.1 Candidatus Wukongarchaeum yapensis | reverse complement strand
TTTTTTTTAAAAAAATAGTTTTTAGATATTATTTTTTCTTATCTTTTGTTTAGCTAGGTGTCCCTATGTATACATCAGGTCATAGGCTGTTTGGCTTATGATCTTTGAAAGTATTGAGCTGACTTCTAGGGCAAGCTCTTGGTCTTCGAAGATGAGGGTTAAACTTACGAAAATTTCAAAAAACTGTGACTCTGTATCAAGTTGAGCGAGGTTGGTTTTTAGTTCTTTTATGATCATATCCCAAACTCTTCCTTGTTGGTCAAAATCTTTTTTAGAACTTGTTTTTATAAGATAATCCCTTGTGATTTCAAGTTCGTGTTTAAATGAGGGTCTTACAAGATAAGTCGCGATTGTCAGTGCTGAATCTATTTCCCCATCATTCCAGCCTCTTAACCGCATTTCTTCAACTTTGTACGGAGTAACACCTTTTTCCAGCTGGTATAAAGCGTCTAAAACCTTTCTACAATGTTTTTTTATTCTTATACGATCCTCATCGTTTATGAATTCACTTATTTGTTGCTTTAATAAATCTTCCACTTGTTTGCCTGTTTCTTCAGTAAAAAACCATTCTTTTGAGCTTGTCAATAATAGTCCTCCAATAAGTGTTCATTACTTATTATTAAATTCTTTAAGATATTTATAGTAATTTGTGGATAAAGTATCCGCATACCCCCTAAATTAGAAAAATCGCAAAAAATAATTTTTATATTCGTGGATTATTTATTTTTTTAGCTGTTTCCATCTGTTTCTATCGTAGATGGCGCCGTACCGGTGCCTGTAAACACCATAGTTGTGCCTTTCTCGATTTCTTCTTTTTCTTTTTCTTCCTCCCTGACTCTCTTTAACACGTTTTTATGTACTTTTTCTTGTATGGTTCCTATAAATCCGCTAAATATTATGATGGCTAAAACTAGCGGTATAAGAACGAGGAATGTTGTCTCAGGTTGTAACGATTCCACCGAATCTAATAACGGGTCTGGTGCATGAAAAGCTCTTAGAAAGACTATGGGTCTAAGAACTATCCAAGACAGAAAAACCACGATGCTTAACCGAATAACGAAATTTGGAATAATGAAAAGCAGGATACGGCCAGATTTAGGTCTAGCAGTTTCTGCAGATAATAACCTTTGAGCATCAGGATTATTTCTTAATAAACTCTCAAGATAGTGTTTAAGCTTAATATTTACCCTAACTGATTCTCGAGGCTTTGCCACCCGCCTTTCCTCAATCTGTTCCCTTATCAATATCCAGCTTTCTATTGACTTCCTTTTTGCTGTTTCCGTGGTCTCTTCTCTTTTTTCCTCTTTTAAAGGTCCTATTTCTTCGGTTTCTGAAAACTCTTTAATACGCTGAATATGTTGCCTTATTCTCTCGCTACGCTTTAGATTAGGTTCCAATATAGTATAAGCATAAGATGCTTGAAAACTGATCTCCAAATAGAAAAGCAATATCAACCCTAAAAAGAATAGGGGAGAAGTAACTAATTCTCCCAGTGATTCTGAAGTTGTATCATATTCAAGTTCAATTTTTTCCTTAGCCACCGCTATCGCTAACAAAGCGCTAAGGGAAAAGAAGCAGATCACAGATAAACGCACATTACAATCCCTTAAGAACCCGAGTCCAGACAACAAAGCAATAGGGAGCAAAATTAACATTACCATGCTTCCAAGAGAACTGGCAAATATTTTAGGAGAAGGAAAAGCTTCGCCGGAGATATATTCTTCGGCAGTCATATTGTAATCCGAAAGATCCATACCTCCCAACAATACATAATAAATCATCGTCCTAATAACAGATTTAGAAACATTCGCTCCTGCATCTCCCCCTAGCTCTGTAAAAACATCGCTTAAATTTATTAAGATCTCGCCCACAAGCGCTATAAGAAAAATACCCACATTCTTAAACGCTCTAGGGTCAAAGGCGTCGAGCTCAATATTTACCAAAAGATAACTTAGTATTAAAAGGAAGGAGAATAGGCTGATTAGACGCAGAGTATGAACGGCATATTTTCCCCTACCTATCATCATTTTTATGCACCTGATATGCGTTTTTGCTTAATCCAAGTGTCAATGACCACCGACAAAATATCGTCAGGCCCTACACTAATCGTGTCTATTTCTGCTTTTTGAAGTTCTTTAATGACTTTTGCCCGTTCCCCGAAATATTCTTCTGCTACAGCTTCTGCTAACGCTTTTTCAACAGGGCTCAACGTCCCAACTTTCACCTCGAAGAAAGGTCCAAAAGGCGCTAAAACTACCACATTATTGTTACGAGCCACTGCTTGTTTTAACGATTTAGTAAGTTTTTCAACATTAGCATGCTCTAAATCAGAAATGACCATGAAAAAGCCAGCTTTACGAACTTGGCTTAAAACAAACTCCGTTGCTCCCTCAATATTTGCCCCCCCTCCTGGTTCCACTACGGCCAAAGCTTCTAAAATCTCGTAAAATTTCCGCTGTCCCCTTCCAGGTTTTATCCAAGCTTGGACCTTATCTGAAAAAATACAAAGACCAACAGGGTCGCTTCTTTCAAAGGCAAGGTGTGTTAACAAAACAGCAGCCCTTATAGCATATTCAAGTTTTGAGTTGGCAGGAGGTCCTCCTCCCATGCTTCCAGAACAGTCTAAAAAAATAATGCTTGTAAGGCTTTTTTCATCTTCGTAATCCCTAACCATGGGTTTTCCTTTTCTTGCAAAGCCTTTCCAATCAATTCTCCTAAATTCATCGCCCATAACATACTCTCTTATAGCAAAAAACTCGGATCCAATGCCTTTTGCCCTTGTTTTGTGGATACCAAAAGCACGCCCCATAAGCCTCTTTTTACCTACAACTGTCATCTTGGCAATATCTTCGTATGGTGGATAAACAATCAGTTCTGTCTCATTTCCTTCCTTTACTTCCTCCTCAAAGAAGAGTCCTAACCGATCTTTAACGATCACTTTACTAGGTCCAAGGTTATATCTGCCCCGTTTTAAAGCTCTTACAACATAAGCAAAAGAGACCTCTTGACCGCTTTCAAGTTTGGTTAAAACCCAGTTTTCCCCCAAGGCTAACTCAAAAATTTGGGGATAAGCATCATAAACCTCTAAAAGATCGATTCCTCCAAGTCCCGTGTTTTTCATAGTAACCTCGACAAAAACATAATCTCCAGCAAAAACCTTTTCACGATCAATTTTTCGTGTGACTACTACCGCGCGTGGATCTGCTGATAACCTAAATATTGGGATGCCTATAACTGTGCTTAAAATCATTATGCACCCCATCAAGAGAAGGAAAAACGGTAGCTCTTCAGGTACATTAATCTGTTTACCGCCCCCTAAAGCATGGTAAGTTGTAAACGCTATATGCATCTGCGTAGCCGCAAATCCGAAAGCGATGAGAACCACGCCGCCAAAGATCGTGAAAGCCCCTCTTGGACTTAACATAAACCTAACACTTCCATTCTAGCTCTTACTCTTTCTTAATTCTTCTAAAGTTTTCTTTCCAGCAAGCGCATTTGGTTAACATTTTATAGAGAAAAGAGGAAAGCGACAACCAAGAAACCCTTTTTCCCATCTCAAGTCAAGTTAAGAATAATCTGTTTACCGTTCCCCAAAAATCTTCTATTAAACTATTAATTATTGTTTTTAAATTTGGTTTTGTCGCTGTAGCTCTTATACGGGGACTGGTGTATCGTTAAGTATCTCTTCAACAACTCTTACCTGCGTAACCCCTTCCAGTTCAGCTTCTGGTTTCAGGATCATCCTATGGTGTAACGCCCAACTAGCGTATTTCCTAATATCGTCAGGAACCACGTAATCTCTTCCTCTTATGGCTGCGTGAGCTTTAGAGACTTTTAAAAGCGTTAAACTGCCCCTAGGACTGCACCCTGACAAACAACGAGGATCCCGCCGAGTTCGCACAACTATGTCCCTTATATAGTATATCAACTCATCGCTTATGTATATCTCTTCCACAGTCTTTTGCATCTCTGCAATAGTTTTAGGCGAGGTCACCTTTTTAACACCGCTATATTTTCTTTCATGTTTTATTTTGATCACTTGTGCTTCTTCTTCGGGGTTAGGAAAGTCTAATAACACCTTTAAAAGGAAACGGTCTTGAGCCGCCTCCGCTAAAGGATATGTGCCTTCAAGCTCTATCGGATTTTGTGTTGCAAGCACGATGAACGGTTTATCAAGGGGATAGGTAACACCTTCTATCGAGACCTGAGCTTCTTGCATACATTCTAACATCGCTGACTGGGTTTTTGGGGGCGCCCTGTTAATCTCATCAGCAAGAATAATGTTAGCAAATATCGGTCCTTGTCTAAGGTGGAACGCCCCTGATTTTGGATCATAAACATTTGTTCCCAATATATCGCTTGGAAGTAGGTCTGGAGTAAACTGTATCCTTTTGAATTCACAACCCAAAGTGTTAGAAAAATTGTTAGCCGTCCATGTTTTCGCTATACCTGGTACCCCTTCCATTAGGACATGACCACCAGAAAGCAACGCTATAAAGAGCGATTCTATTATGTCCAGCTTACCAACGACAACTTTTCCCATCTCTTCCTTAATTTTTTGCCACACACGTTCTATATCTTTTGTATCGACAGAAGGAACCTCTTCTCCTTCCAGCGCCGGAGCAGGCATCACTATTTCCATAGGAGTTACTGCTTCTCCTCCTTCCTCTGTCATCTCAAAAAACTCCATAATAGGTTCTTCTTCTCCTTCTTCTTCTTTCATTTTATTAGTCCTCCAACCATATCAGTTAACCCTATAACGCTTATGAGTCTGAAACACAAACAAACTGATAGCGGAGTAATGCAAACCTTTTTACTTAACATTTTTATTCTCATCAAACTTTATTATTCATTTCCCTCTTATCCAAACCATTATTTTTCTATTTCCTTCATAATAAATAAAGTAAAGGATGGAAAGCTTATCTTTTATCCCCTTTTATCCACCTAACTCTCCTATCAACTCTTTTAGAGCCAAAAATAACTTTAGGAATTTTTCTTCATCCAAAGTCACAGCTCCTTTTGAGACATTTTCCGCTAATACTAATCTCTGCATTATCTGTTCCTTACTAAACTTAGTCGTCTCTTTAGAGATCAAGTCTGTCAAAGTTTTAGGATCCAAAGGCCCCCTATAATGAAGCTTTTTGATCAGCGTACGTTTGAGTCTGCGATAGATCAAAGCTGTTGCACGTTCATACTGTTTAAACTGGAGAAAATACCGCATCTTCACAGCAAAATAAGACCGAGCATAATACCTTTTTAGCCGCGTCATAAGTAATGGCCTTGGAGCTCGTTTTTTCGGTATCCATCTTGATCCCACCATTATAACAATCAACGGAAAGAACAACGCTAAGAAAACATTAACCCAAAGATATGCCGATAAATTCCCCTCACTAGGGTTTCTGTAATCAACGCCAAAAAGAGCCGGAGAAAGAGAAAATGCCGTATACTGTGTTATAGTCCTCAAATAAGCACCAAAATACAGCATCGAAGAATAAGGCTTCTGGGTTATATGTCCCTCATCAAAAATAATTACCGGATTATCATCAGAACTATACCCACTTATCATCCAATCGATAATGTTTTTTGCAAACCGCTGATTATCATACTCCGCATTTTCCCACGCCGCATTTGCGAAAATATCCGGATCAGAAACCAACATAAACTTTCCTTCATCACCTAAAGGCAAAGGAAGGGCTATTGAAAACCCTAAATATCCCGAAACACTAATCCCTGAATAGTTGTAAGAAAAATAGGGAGGACCCCATTCACCCCCGTCTGGCTTAATATTATCCCAATCTCCCCTTTTAACGGCGTCTACATCTGTTTCAATCCACGCAGTTGTCGTAGATGAAGCAGCTCCGTAGGGGACTGGATACCACTTATATATCGGGTCTCCATCCTCGTCTTCCCCTGACTTATAGTACATGCTTATTATACTTGGATAGTTGCATATGATTTTATCGACTCCGCTTGTGATATCACCAAATTCATCGCTGAATTCTGTGATGACAGGCATGGCAGGGTTTGTATCATAAGATCCTACATCGAGGAGGACGCCGCTAGTATTAAACTTTAAACCTAAAACTGGTATGTCCTCCTGTCCTGAAAATTGTAAAGCCGCAAGCTTCATCAAAGAAGTGAAAAGATCCAAGATATCGTTTGCTGAACCAAAATCGTTGACTAAAAGAATGCTTCCTCCTCCTATTATCCAGTCCACTATCGCTATCGTTTCGGTGAAACCGTATCCGATAGTTGGCCCCATCATTATAAGAATGCCTGTCCTATTCACCCGGTTTAACATAGTTAACGATGATGTTATAATCTGAATATTTTCTCCATCTTCACCCCCATACTGTTCCTTGACGTAATTTCCAAACTCAGAGCAACCGTCCCAGTCATCATTATAGATGCTGAAAGTTGCCTCTTCATGACCTGAAATACCTGTGATGGACATAAATAAAGGAAATCCTGTAAGTAGTAGTAATGCTATCAACAAGAATAGGCCACGTGAAACCCCTGGTTTTCCGGTTTCTACTACTTCTGTTTTAGACAACTGCCTCAATACCCCAATAATCAACCTTTTTTTTAAAAAAAACCTTAATTATCTTATTGTTTTTGTTTTTATGCTCTTAGTGCGCTCTGATACGTTTCTTCTAGGGCAGAAACTGCTTGTTGAAACTCCTCTTGTGAAACCAGTTTATCCCCATAAAACGCTCGCTCAAAGGATGAAACTATCGAAAGCGCTTGCATAGCGTTAACTTTCCCAGAAGAAGAAAGTTGATTAACAAAATCTCGAGGCGTTTGACTTGGTTTTCTTCTTATTCCCAAGAACTGAGCAGCAATACCTTCAAGCGTCTTATAAATTAGAATCATGCCCTCCTTAAACTCACCAGTACGCCCAAGTTGCTGAATTTTCCTGATGGCTTCACTAATCTTCATAGAATGAGTAGGTTTATCCGGCTTTTTAGCAGCCTGCTCTTTCCAATAAAATAAGATGAAAACGATGCTAAAAGTTATTATAGCAGTAATCCCAACCAATCCAGCATTAACCATCTCATATCACCTTAAGAAAATGCTTAATGTGGCAAAAAATGTTCATAAAAATCTTGTATTCTAATTTCATCTTTTTAAAACACTTCTATCTTTTCTTTAATCTTAATATTATATATCTATTTTTGATGGAGTTATAATGGGGTTATCAAGATGAATCCTTGAGGATTTTAAAGACTCAAATTTAGGCGAGAGGGTGAAGAGAAAAGCATACAAAAAAATCATAATCTTTATCTTAATACAGCAATTTTTATAAAAAACTGTCTCTAAGATTTTTAGAGGAAGTTACCCATGGGCAAAGTTTGGAACTATTTAAACGAAATCTTTTCCAAAGAAGGTGTAGTACACCTCACACTAATAGATCCAGATATTATGAAAACACCCCCAGAAAAAGCTTCTAAAATCGCTGAAATCTCCATTGCTTCAGGGTCTAACGCTATAATGGTTGGTGGCAGTACAGCTTTTGGCATCCTTGACGAGACAATTCAAAAGATCAAAAGTAAAGTAGATGTCCCCGTGATACTATTTCCAGGAAACGTTAGCGGACTCTCAAAGTATGCTGATGCTGTATTTTTTATGAGCCTTTTAAACAGTAGAAATGTATATTGGGTCTCAGGAGCCCAAGCTTTGAGTGCTCCTTTTATTAAACAATGGAATCTTGAACCCATACCCATGGCTTATCTCATATTGGAACCTGGGGCTACTGTGTCTTTTGTGGGGGATGTGAATCTCCTGCCTCGAAACAAGCCTGGAGTCGTTTTAAGCTATGCTTTGGCTGCTCAATACTTGGGCTTTAAGCTTGTCTATTTAGAGGCGGGTTCTGGGGCTGAGAAAGCTGTTCCAATCGAAGTTGTCAAAACGGTTTCTCAAAATATCGATATTCCCGTGGTGGTGGGAGGCGGGATAAATACGCCAGAACATGCAAAAGATGTTATCAAGGCAGGAGCTAAATTGATCGTTCAAGGTACTTTTATCGAAAAAACAGTCCTCAATGATGGCGGAAAAAGCTTGAAAAAAATTATTTCAGCCATAAAGGAAACTTAAACCCCCGCCATTAAAAATATTAAAGACAAAAACAAATATTTAGATAATGAGGCGATTGAAATCCTCTGAAAAAACAAATAGGGAAAAATATTACGCCTATTTTTACCATAAGATCGATGGGGGTTTCTTTTCTTGTCTTCAAAAATAGAAGGAACAGAAAAAACTATTTTAATTGGAATGCTTGCTACATTGCAAAGGATAACACGCGGAGTTCAAGCTTCTGCCTTAATCACTCCTGAAGGATTGCCAATTGTTTCAAAGTTTAAAGGCAAATACTCTACAACTTCTGACGTTATTATGGGTGCTATGAGCGCAGCCCTCTTAAGCGTGGGAGAAAGAGCAGTCAATGAACTAAAAAGAGGAACCCTACAACATGTTTTACTAGCAGGAGAACAAGGCTACCTCATCCTAACAAGCATAGAAGAGAAAGCAATCTTTTTAGCACTTACAACAAAAAAAGCAAACTTAGGATTCATACTCTTATCAATGAAAAAACTAGGCGAAGAAATCTTAGAACACATATAAAAAATAGAAAAAAACAAAGAAAGGGAGAGAAAATAAGATATTCCTCAAAAATTCGCAAACTTTTTTTATCTCGTAAAAAAAGATTATATTAAAAAAGTAAAGAGGATTCCTTTGAAAAAAGAAAAATTAAAAAAGCCTGAAATATGTGACGCATGCGGTCAACCTTTCTTTGAAAACGAGATAGCCTTTATCTGCGAAAAAGATGGCGCAGTAGTACACGGTGATATCTACAACAAATGCTGGTTATTACACTTAGAAAAAAAACATGATATGCCTAAAAAAATAGAAGTAGTCTTTGAACAGGGGAGGCTATTAAGCAAAGAGGATGAAGAAGTCCCTGAATATAGTAGAATATACTACACGTAAAAAAAAGAGTTTGTTTACCCTTCATGATGTGTTTTTATCTTATTCTTTACCGGATTTTTTCATTTTAACTTCTAAAAATTGGAAAATAATTTCTTCTAAAGTCGGTTTTCCTGTCTCTTCTATGGAATATTTCGCCCTAACTGTAGGCTTTTTTATATCGGCTACTTTTCGTAAGTCTATAGGGGTTCCCACTACTACTACATCTGCCCCTGAAGCTTTTATAGTTTCGTTAAGTTCTTCGATTTGTTCTAGACTATAACCCATCGCTGGAAGAACAGGGCCCAAGTGTTTATAAACATTATAAACTTCCTTAATTGATCCTACAGCAAACTCTCGAGGATCAATGAGTTCTCCTGCTTCATAACATTTCGCAACAAGAGTTCCCGCTCCATAAGGCATACCACCATGAGTGAGAGTAGGACCATCCTCCACAACCAAAGCCTTCTTACCCTTTATAATACTGCCATCCCCCTCAATCTCTATCTTCGAAATCGTTTTTACAATCAAGGCATCAGGATTGAGGGATTTGACATTCCTCTCAACAGTTTTTATTGCAGATTCATCCGCTGAGTCCACTTTATTAATTATTATCACATCAGCCATCCTAACATTAGTCTCTCCTGGATGATACCTCAGCTCATGTCCTGGCCTTAAAGGATCAACAACCACAATATGAAGATCTGGTTTATAAAAAGGAAAATCATTATTACCTCCATCCCACAAAATCACATCTCCCTCCTTTTCAGCCTCTAAAAGAATCTGTTTATAATCTACGCCCGCATAAACCGTAAATCCCATCTCAATATACGGTTCATACTCCTCCCTCTCCTCAATTGTCGCCTCCTGTTTATGCAAGTCTTCATAAGAGGAGAATCTCTGACAAGCCTGTCTGCTCAAATCTCCATAAGGCATAGGATGCCTCACAATCACAACGCACAAACCTTTTTCTGAAAGGATTCTTGAAATAGCCCTAGAAGTAGGACTCTTCCCAGCCCCCGTACGGACAGCACAAACAGATATCACGGGAACCTTCGCTTTAAGCATAGTGCTTTTCGGTCCCATAAGGCGGAAATCCGCTCCAGTTGCTAAAACTATCGAAGCCTTATGCATCACATACTCTTGGGAAACATCAGAATAAGCAAAAACCACTTCATCCACATCAAACCCACGGATCAAGTTGGGCAACTCTTCCTCAGGATAAATCGAGATACCAGCAGGATAGTTAAGCCCAGCAAGCTCTGTAGGATAAACCCTCTTGGAGATACCAGGAATCTGAGTCGCTGTGAAAGCCACAACTTCAACCTTATCATTATCCCTAAAATAGACGTTAAAATTGTGAAAATCCCTACCCGCAGCCCCCATAATAATAACCTTATGTTTCCTTTTTTCCTCTCTCTTTTCTGTTTCTTTTTCAGTCCATTCAACCTCATACCTCACTTTTTCCACCTTCAAAACATATCACCTCAAAAACAAGATAATGAATTTAAAATAGATTCGCTTAAAAACTTCAATAAATATTCGTCCTATTTTATTCCTGATTCGTCAAGGATTTTCGCAGCTTCTAACCTGACAACTTCCTCTTCATCTGAAACCATTTCTTGAACCTTTTTTAAGGGAACATTTCTACCCTTCTCAACGGCTTTTTTAAGAACTCTTAAAGCGTCTTTTCTAAACCTCCAATCGTCATGATCGAGTTTTTCTAAAATAAGTTTAATTGGGACCTCTATACCCTTTTCTAAGGCAGCCTCTAATAATCTAACGACTATCTCTCTAAGCCTCCAATCAGGATCCTCAAGCTTCTCAACGATCTTCTCAAAAGGAACCTTCATACCCCTTTCAATAGCGATCCAAAGAGCTTCAAATATCTCCTCCCTAATCCACCGATCCCTATCCTCACTTAGCATATCAATAAGCTTTTCTATGAAGAATTCAATCTCCTCTTCAGGAGCTTTTCTTAGTTTTTCAACCGCCTCTCCCCGAAGCCATGCCTCCCTGTCCTTTAACACCCTTCCAATATCCCCTGCTTTATCGTTTACTTCATCTACCATCTCATGAACCCCCCCCATCAAACCCCGAATTTTTGTTCCCAATCAAAAACCTCTCATTAGTGTCCTATTTTCCCTCCTCTTCTAATATTATTACAAATTCTTCCACATTCTCTTCTTCTTTTCTAAGCTCTTGAATCTTTTCAAACATCTCCAAGACCTCCTCATTCCACATCCGAATACACCCCTTTGTAAGGTGCTCAATGCTTGGTTTTCTCCCATGACCGTGAATACCTGACCTCCGCTTAGCATCCTCATCCATCTTCTCGTAATCGCCTATAGCGATGAAAAGGGGCCCTTGGCTCTCATACTTTGAGTTTTGCTCATCATAGTAAACCACATCCCCTGGGCGTGTATTTATTTTATGAACGCCTAAGGGTACAGGTTCCCGCCCTTCCACCGTATTATTCCTTGCTTCCCACTCCCCACGAACTATGCCTTTATCATCAATTAGTCTCATTTTACCTGTTTTTCTTATGAATAGCAATACTCCCATAAGTACCTCACCTCAAAAAACCCAAAGAAAAAATAAAACGTTTAAACAAAAAACAATCATTTTTCATAGATAATCACGTAAACTTGGTAATCTCGCCCTATAATCTGATACAGCAGGCTCAAGCATTTCCCTCATAGAACTACCTATACTCATTAAAAATCCCTGCTTGTTCTCCTGAAGATACACTATGATCTTTTTATAATCAATGAGGATAGTACTAAACATATAAGGTAATGGAAGTAATTTTACATCAAAGCGGTTAAGCAAAGGTTTAAGTTTATTTAATTTTTCATCCTCATTCTTTAACTGATTTATGTCAGTGTAAATGTCAATGCATACTTTTACAGATTTTGGCGGTTTCACTACTTTTAGAAGTAAATTACAGAGGTTGAGAAGATCATCAATGGAATCAAGGGATATATTAATTGTCTGCTCTGCCTCCTCTATATAACGTTTTATATAATTGTTAAGGCTTTCTTCATTTCTGATCATAAACATTATCATACGCTCTTGTTCAACATCTTTCTGAAGTTTCCGCACTTCATCTATTGCCACATCGATTTCGCTATCCAACTGCTTTTTTAAGCGTAAAATAGTCTCCTCAACAGGCCTAGCATAAAACTTAATTGGCCTACTTTTCTCAGGATCTATAAACTCCTTCTCAATTAACGAGTTTAACACGTCATATATCCGTGTTCTTGGCACTTTTGATTCATTAGCTATCTCGCTTGCTGTTGCTCCATCTTTTCTTAAAAGAGCAACATAAGCTTTTGATTCATACTCTGATAGTCCAAGACGCGCTAGTACATCTAATACCTCTTTTAATGCCATAATTTCTCACTATATACTATCTTCATGGTGTATTTTGTAACCCTTACAGTGAAAAATATTTAAGCTTACTGTTTAAACCTTTCAATCGTATAAATTTTCTTTTTGTATTTTTTTGGTGTTAATTGTGGATATTATTGTTAGTGATGGTTCGGGTAATGGTGTTGTTCTTAATGTTTTTGTGAAGCCAAAAAGTGG
>JAEOSI010000219.1 GCA_016840425.1 Candidatus Wukongarchaeum yapensis | reverse complement strand
CTCCCCTATTAAAGGGAGAGGTTGATATGGTTATAGGGTCAAGGTTTGGGCATAAACAAGCTTTTTTCACCCGTGCCCTTAATATTGCTGGGAACTCCTTGTTTAACATCTTTTTTTACATTCTTACGGGTAGGAGGTTTTCTGATAGTCAAAGTGGGTTTCGGGCCTTTCGAAGGGAACTTCTTAGAGCTTTAAACCTTAGTGCAGAAAGTTATGATATAGAATCGGAAATGTTAATGGAAGCTTTGATGAAAAAGTTTCGTATAAAAGAGGTCTCTATAAGATGTGTACCCCGTCTTTGTGGAGGATTAGGTATTCGTTCCTTCAGGGATGGCTACAAAATATTAAAACGCATATTCTTATCCTACTTCAAAGCCGTTTACAGAAAATTCGCAGAAAGCCAACGGCTTTAGTCGTTGGATGAATGCAATGAATTTATCTTCATACCGCAAGAGGACCTCTTCCGCAAGGGAGGAAATGAATTGCGAGCGACTTATATTAGGAGTGCTTAAATATGGTTTTTGCCAAAATATTTTTAGGATAAATAGGCTCCTCTCATGGAGCTACGGAACGCCGACCTAGCTCTTAGAGTGTAAGCTCTGAAGAATAGGCATCGTGTTAAAGAAGGTCAGCGAAAAATGATCGGGGCGATAAACGTCCTTAAAACGTATCAGTGTAGATCTTTTGAAAGAAACGTCCCTAACTGTAATCCCTGTGTGAACTCGGGCAATGTGGTCAAATGAGATCCGCCTCATTTGACATGTATGGAAACTCAATCCGTAAGGTCGGGATAGTTCACAAGCAGCTTCAATATATCTGTAAATCCGATATTCCCGAAGCCCTACGGAGATAGGGATAACGGGGCGGTGGCACGTCCCTTGCTACTCTCTTATATAGCGTAGAACCTCACCGCTTTAGCGGTGGGAGTATGGCAGAACAAGAAAAAGAGCTTGATATGAAAACGGAAAGCCCGGATTCTTCTTAAAATTTTTTGTTTTCCTCGTTATTCATTTTTTGTGTTTTGATAAGGCGCTGTTTCTCTCCCTTTAAACGTAGGAAGGTTCCCTTTTTTATTACTGTTTCTTTATCAAAAAATTCCGGTTCTCCGTCCTCGTTGTAAATGGCCGTTATTTTTACTTTCATCTTTTCCTCTAACTCTTTAACCGTTATTTTGTTAAAGGCTTTTATGGGTAAAATCATGTAAGAAAGCAAACCTGTTTCAAGAAGGAAGGCTTCCTTCCTTTCTATTTCTTTTTTACAAATTTCTACTATGCGCTCCCCTGCCCTTCCGTCCCCTAAAGGATTTTCAACACTTCTTAATCGATTAATAAACTCCTCGTCCCTAAGGATTTTACGTGTTGTTTTCACGATTTTTTCCTTTCTAGCGCCAACTAAAATGTTGCCACCAACCATCACTGTTTCCGGTCTTTCAGTACTATCTCTCAACGTAATACAAGGCACCTTTAAAGTTAAAGCTTCTTCCTGAACCCCCCCAGAATCGGTAAGCACAACGGCACAATTATTAAGCAACCATAAAAAATCTAAATAACCTAGAGGTTTAATGAGTTTTATGTGACCTGTTCCCTCTATTTTTAGGGCAAGATCAAATCTTTCCAACATTTTTCTGCTACGGGGATGTATTGGAAAAATTAAAGGCAATTCCTTTAAATCTATGAAAGCATCAATGATCTGGGAAAATTTCTCCTTTCTATCCACGTTTTCAACACGGTGAAGTGTGACTAAGATAAACCCTCCTCGTTTTAGTCCCAGTTCCTCCATGATTTTCGATTTTTTACCCGCGATCTCAACATTTTGCAAACATGCATCCACAATCGTGTTCCCAGTCACATAGATCTTCCAGGGAGTTATACCCTCATATATGAGATTCAAAGCTGCTTTTTCTGTGGGGGCAAAATTAAGTTCTGCACAATTTGCTACAAGGGTTCTGTTTATCTCCTCAGGCATACCCCTATCATAGCTCCTTAAACCTGCCTCAACATGGCCCAAAGGAATATGAAGCTTTACTGTTGCTATTCCTATCGCTAAAACAGTGTTGGTGTCCCCCTCAACCAGAACCAGGTCGGGCTTAAACTCCTTTAAAACCTTTTCACTTTCTACGAGGATTTTAGCTGTCTGTTCCGCCTGAGTACCGGAACCTGTTTTCAAATAACGCGTAGGCTTTGGTAGTTCAAGTTCTTTTACAAAATTGTCAAACATCTCTGCGTCATAATGTTGTCCACTACCCACAAAAACAGTTTCAACGCTCTCTTGTTTTTCAGCAGCCCTTATCACAGGGGCAAGCTTTATCACTTCAGGCCTTGTTCCCGCCACCAACATAAGTTTCAAAAAATGGCACCTCAAAAATCTCTAAAAAAGCTTAAAAAATTTAAATAAAATCAACATAAAAATTCTCTCAAGGAAGGATGAAGCTTAAAACGACTAGCTTAAGATGCTTAGTAAGGAGTTTTTATGGGTTTCATGGTTTTTATGGGTTTTCTGATTATACTATTATACTATGCTTTAGAGTCTTTTTATTTACAAGTGTTTGAAGGTTATTTCTAGAGACTTTTCGCAATAGTGTTCTAGCTCTACTGAGTCAAAGCCTTCGCCTTTTTCACCCGAGTTAAGGTCATAAACTTGAACCCTATCGCGTGCTGCCTTTATTGCTTCGTGAGTTGCTGCGCTTGCCGCTATTATAAGCGTGATTTTGTTTTTATTTAGCTCTTCGTTGTTAAATTTTTCTGAAAAAGTGATTACTGCAGGTTTATCTAAAACACCGTTTATGAAAATAAAGGCTTCTGGCACGTCTAAACGACCCTTTTTTTGCTTCAAGATATCTACTTTAAACCCTAATATCTCCACGTTTTCTTCATATTCATAATCCTTCGATATCAGGAATCCTATAAACTCGCTTGTCGCTTTTTTCAACTTCGTCTCAGTATCTTTTAAGCTTGGTCTTTCCAGCTGTTCTAAATCGTCACGAAGCTTTCTTGCAATGTGTTCTGAGAGCAAATAACCCCGCATTTCCCCGTTGTCTAAAAGCCATGTCAAAATATAACCTTCTTCAGTGTATTCTAAAGCATCTACGCCTACCACAGTGCCTTCAACTCTTGCCCTTACCCCCACTTCTTTAGCCTTCTCAAGCTCCGCAGAAGTTTTCAGTTTTGAAACTAATCGCCTAAAAGCCATATCATTATCCTTCTTTTTTTAAAAAATTCTCCTAAACCTTTAAGATTACTCAAATGTTTTTATCTCTTAGAAAAGATTTAAACATGAGCCAAGCATAAAAGCCTTTCTCTACATTTATATGGCGTGGCTATCTAATCCTTTCTCTTCCAACGTTTGAAACCCTTATTTTATGAGGATTCTTCTAAAATCTCTTTTTAATATTTCTTTCATCCTATTCAAAGTCCTTGCTTTCATGACCACAATAAGATAGTAGAAAAT
>JAEOSI010000218.1 GCA_016840425.1 Candidatus Wukongarchaeum yapensis | reverse complement strand
AAAAAAATAAGAAAAGACAGTTCCCTCAAGGAGAAAAGAAGCTCAAATAGGCATTCTCGTAAAATTGATATTGTGAGAAATGCGATTAAGCAGAAGTACTCATAAATAAATCAAGCTATTATTACACTTTAGGCAGCACAAGAACTTCAACAGTAACGTTCGTAACGCCCTCTATTTCGCCTAACTCGTCTTTTAAGACGTCTATAGAGATATTCTTCAACTCAGAACCCGCAATATAGCCCTCATAGACGCAGATATCGGCGTGATAGCAAATTCCGGTGCTGTACGCGGTTTTTAATCTGTGTTTCATGAAGATGCTTCCCATTTTTTGGAGGAAGTCGGGTGTTAGTTCTCCGATTTCTATTGAGACTTTGTATACTTCGTCGCTTTTTGTCGGGATAATTCTTATCATGCGTGAGCTTGGTGAAAAAATAGCTAGTGCGTGTTCTGCCTCTTCTGTTGAAAGGGCTTCTATAAAGTCGGGAGGTAGTTCTATTTTCTTCCCTGCCTGGAGCTCAATAATTTTTGCGGAAGTTATTGAAACCATTTTATTTAATCCCCTCTTTACAAATTATCCTTCATTCAAATTGTATAATGTTTTTCCTTTAAATTTGTTTTTATAGTCTTTCTTATTTTGAAACATGTAACCTTTGGTTATATATTATCTCGGTTTTGGTTTAAGTATTTATGCCTTGAGAATACGTTAAAAATCTAAAAATTAGGAAAGGATTTAGGGAAGGATCTGTTTCTAAGCTAAGTGCGGGAGGAAAAGGGAGTTAAAAACGGGAGATGAGGGAAAACTTTAAGTTGATTATTTTCAAAGGTATGAATACGAATACTGTTTTTCAAAAAAGCGCTATTTTTAAGATTTATTAAGGCTTATTAAGAAGCGAGGGAAAAACTTTGTCTGGGACAGAAGAAGGGATTGCTTTGTTTCGTGAGGCTATGGAAAAACTTGAGGAGTTAAAAGATGAGGGGTTGAAAGGTTTTTGTGTTACCAGCGTTCTAACAGGGGAGTATTTGTCTGCTGAATTTTCAACCTATGTCGATAAAGAGGAATTTAGTAAAAATGTTGGAAGATTAATTAAAAGTGCTGAAAAACTGCGCTTTGAAGAAGAAGATGAGGAAGATCTTTTAGGCGTAGTTATAAGAACCGCTAGTAAAGCAATTGTCGTGATTCCTGCTGGAGAAAGGGGTATCTTAACCATCGTGACAGCGCCTAAAGAAGAGGAGTCCCTGGGCAAAATAATTCAGAACGCAAGAGAGGCAGCATCACTTATCGGAAAAAGCTTGAAATAAGCATAAAATAATTCTCTCTTATCACCTTTGTTTTAACCTTATAAAGCCTAGAAACTAACCTTCTTTTAGAAATTGTCATCGTATTTTTTGGAGAGGGTTTTTTTTGAGTGTGATAAGGCTTAGTGAAGGTGAGGGTCGTACCGAGTTGCATTTGATTGCTGTATTTTCTGGTGATGATTTAATAATTGTGGTTTTTGAGGGGGGATAGGCCTCATATTGGTAGTGTTAGCGTTGGTTATCTTCCTTTTAGTGATGAGGAAAGGGAGAGGGGGAGAAGGGGTGTTGTTTTAGGCACTATGTCTTTACCGGGGCATAAGGATTATGTGGTTTCTGAGATGGGGTGGAGGGGGCTGCGAGGGTTTTGGGAGGGGTTGTTGCTGTGTCTGCGGATATTCGTATAGAGGAGGCTTCTAAAGCGGAGATTGAGGAGGTTTTAATGAATTCTGAGAAGTTAAAGGATGTGTTTTTAAATGCTGCCAAGTCCAAAGGGACCTATGAGGCTTAATGCCGCTGCTAAAGCTCCGCGTCTTGCGCGTATGAGGTCGCGGCCTGTTGCTACTATGATGACGTCGCCATTTTTTAAGTCGAAGGTGTGGTATATGTCGCCGGTTACTATAGGCCAGCGGGAGATTAGGTGGAAATCGATGCATGGTATTTGAAGTTCTCCTTCTTCGAAGAGGATGGTTGTGGCTCCTGTAGATCCTGCGATGAGGGCGATATCTCTTACTTCTACGGTTTTTGAAACGTCTATTTTGTCTACGATTCCTCTTATTTGGCAGGCGAAATCTACGCGGGAAATTGTTAAATCTTTTGCGTCAAGGTGTTTACATTCTACTATTGATTTCTTGATTTTTTCTACAAATTCTCTCCCTTTTTCTGATAGATCATGGCCTTTTTTCCCGTATTTTCTGCAAAGGTTGTTTTCTGTTAAGCGTTTTAAAAATGATCTAAGTACTCCCTCTGAAATACCTGTTATTTCTGAGAGTTTATAGCGTCCCATAGGCCTTTCATATAGTTCAAATAGGACTATCGCCTTGTCTTCTGGGGTTAGTCTTTCCATAGCCATTGATCAAAAACCCCTTACGAAAAACAATTTATTTTTTATCTTTTTCTTTTTAATTAGAGTTTAGAAGCGAATTAGGATTATTTTGATTCTCTGAAAGAATGGCTTTTTTATTTGCTTAAAATTTTTAGGGAACTTTTTTCTTTTTTGATCGATTATTTTTGTGATTTTAATACAATATGTATTTATATAAATTTTCTTTATATGGTTTTAAAACTGTGGATATTTTAATGTTTTTTCTTGGTAAAATTGAGGTTGTAGAGATCGAAAGGAAAAGGAGTGATTTAAAGCTGGATTTGGTTTATGAGAATCTTCCTTGGACTATCAAATATAGGCCGAAAAGCGTTGATGATATCGTGGGAAATAGGAGCGTGGCTGAGGGTCTTCTTTCATGGATTGAGTCGTGGAGCTCGGAAATGAAGGTAAAAGAGAAGGCGGTTTTGCTTGTAGGACCTGCTGGTTGCGGGAAGACTTCTTCGGTTTATGCTGTTGCTTCAAGGCTTGGATATGAGATTAAAGAGATGAACGCTTCAGATACCAGAAACAGGGAGGCTATGGAGACCATTGCGAGGCATTCAGCCTTTGAAGGTTCCCTGATCACGGGGACGAGAGTGAAAAGACTGCTTTTAATCGATGAAGTCGATGGCATCCATGGTCGTGAGGATAGTGGAGGTTTAAGCGAGTTAATAAAAATCATTAAAGATTCGAGGGTTCCGATAATTTGTACGGCTAATGATGCTTGGAGTCCGAAACTTAGATCTTTAAGAAGCTATTGTAAGATTTTAAAATTTAAGCGTTTAGGTCCTCCTTCTATAAAAAAGGCTTTAGAGCGTATTTGTGAGAGGGAGGGCGTTAAGATTACAGAAACTGCCCTTGATGAAATAGTGAAAAATTGTGGGGGGGATTTGAGGGCTGCTATTAATGATCTTGAGATGATTTGTGTAGGGCGGAAATTAGTGGCTGTGGGTGATACAAAGGTTTTATCTTCAAGGGATAGGGAAAAAGAAATATTTCAAACCTTAAAAGAGCTTTTTTCTGCAAAACTCTTAAAGAGGCTGTTTTTTCTGTTAAAGGTTTAGATATGGATTCTGGAATGTTTTTTAATTGGATTT
>JAEOSI010000040.1 GCA_016840425.1 Candidatus Wukongarchaeum yapensis | reverse complement strand
TTTATTGAACATATTTTAGTGCTGTTAAGAGAATTTCTTTTAGAGCCGCCTAAAGATATAGATTATTGGGATTATGATCATTAATGCGGAGATTGTTGTAAAGATTATGAGTTGGTGGCTTATTTTTCTTTTGTCGTCTATAGCTTTTGATTTTTCAGACATTATTTCAAAGCCGCATAAGAGAAGTAAGCCGATACCTAATCCTTCTGCTAAGCTCACGGTTAGAATAAACCAGAAACTTGAAAAGAAGGAGGGGAGGATTTGGGAAAATATTTCGGCTACTGCTGCTCCCAAAAATATGATGGATATACCGCGTAGAATACGGTTTTCTGTGATCTCTATTTTTTCTCGTCTTAGAGATAGTTGAAGGTTAACTATGGTTATTTTCCTCTGTATGAGGTCTTTGGCTTTATTTAGGCTGTCGACAAGATCTTCTATGAGAGATAGAAGACCTAAATAACCTTTTTCAGTTAGGACTTTAATAGTATCGTTTAACCATTGACCATCCTCTGTATTTGAATTTAAATAGTTAGAAACACTGTTTATTTCTAGAGCAGATATTGTGGTTTTTACTACATTTTTGGCGTTATGAAAGAGTTCGTCGAGGGTGAAAAGTTTTTCATCAACTGCGATTAGAGCCTCAAGATAGCCACGATAGTCCTCCCCGTATAATTGAGGTGTTTCTGCAAGAATGTTAATTATCTCTTCCTTAATTTTGAGTAGATTGTTAAAAAGAACTATGCACGGTAAAAGTTTTTCTATGATTTCTAAAGCGCGAAGAGAGGAGAGTTTTACTGAGGAGCCTATGTTGACAAAATCGAACTGACCGAACTCTTCTAAATCCCTTTTAGCGTTGGTATATAGTTCTTTATCCACTATGAAAACGACTATGGAATCAGGCATGGTTGCTTCGTTTAGCTGCCAATCAGGACCAAAATGCAAGACATCGAACGAAGTAGTCATCACGTAGCCTGAAACATGTTTGCCAGGACTTTGTCCTAAAAAAGCTATTTTCGTAGAAGAGTCTTCATCTGCGATCCATTGTACTTCCTGGTCTGGGAAATTTTCTTCTACGACTTGGTTGATAGTCTTTTTGTTTTTACACAAAAAAACGGAGAAAATTAACGGACTTTTGATCCATTTTTCCAGCTCTTTTGGCCATTCTGCGAATTCAAGAAGGTTTGAGAGACTTAGCATTCTCCTTGCATCAAGACCATTTACTGACCCATGATAATTTACGTTTAACACTTCTGTGTTCTCTTTCACTTTGAGTTGCCCAGAATAACACGTTACCAAAAAGTTTAAGGGATCAAATAGCCTGGGAAACTTTACTAAAACTTTTGCATCAAGGAGCTTAAAAGTGCTATAATCTTTCGGGGTTAAAACTATTCTTTTTCCATCTTCTTCATAGGCATTTTGCTCAAAGCCTAAACCGCTTAATTTTTTGATAAGATGTTTTAAGTCTCCCGGAGATAGCGTAAAATTTATGGAAGAAAATAAGGGTATAAGTTGCCCTGTTTCCTCTTTTTTAGAAGACTTTTTATCGGTTTCCTGAACCATTGTTATCGTTTCCTTTTCTTTTTTAGGGTCTAATCTTCATATGCTTGTAAAGATTATCAGGATTAAAGAAATAATTGTTATAACAGAAGCAAAAAAGTAGTTTACTATTTCGGAGAAATAGTCCATTTTTTCTTGTTTAACTTCAGTAGGATAGTAGAGCTCTTCTTGGGGTACTTCTTTTTCCGGAGAAGGTTTAGGAGGGATAAATTCAAAGCTTAATGCGTGGACAAGATGGGGAACAACTTTCTCTATGTCGGTTATATAAACTACCTGGTTTTCTTTATAGGCGTCTTTAACTACATGGTAGAGATGTATATCGATATCTTCCCAGTTTCCAGAGCGGTTGAAGGGAACAGGATCGATTACGAGGGCTACAGCTTTTGGAAAATAGGATTGATAAACCTTTTGGGTTTGAACATCAGTACTTGACATAAAATGGGCTCCTAGCCCAGGGTGACTGTGGTACCATCCTACAATGGCTAATTCTTCTCCATATTTTTCTAAATCTTCTGCTATTTGCGCCATTATACTTTCGTCTAATATTACAGAAGTGCTAGTACCTTGATGTTTCCCGCTCATTGCATCAAAAATGTATAGTTCTCCCTCTTTGGAAACTTTTCCGATGAGAAAACCTGCTATTTCACGATGAGGAAACCTACTAACATGACGGATTATTTTGGCTATGGACCATGGATAAAAATAAACCTGTTTACGAAGCCTTTTATCGTCTTGAAACATTTTGTTTCTACTCTTATATTTTAGTTTATGATATTTTGATTTGATGAGTATATTCTTTTTAATTATATGGAGATGGAGGGTAATATTTTTTCCTCCCTAGGATCTGCTTTTAAGCCCCTTTATAAGCTCTTGGTTTTTAACTTTTTAGTCACATAGAAGGAGGACAGCTTTTACAGCGTTTTCATTGAATTTTTCATACCCATTTTTAGGAACTGCTACAGTGGGTAAAATTTTGACAGTTTTTATCGTGCTTATGAACCTTGATTCTTCTATTGTTTGTTTAAAAGTTTCAAAAACGCTTTCTTCCTTCACTAAGTCGTATTTATTAAGGGCGATAACGAGCTTACCTTTAGGATTTGCTAAAATCTCTAGTTTTTTAAAAAATTCAAGTTGAGGCTCTGATGGGACCGATAAATCAAACATACAAACGAAATTATCGGCGTTTTTTAAAACATAGTTCCGGTGGTATACGGTTAAACGCCATTCATGCCCCCCCGTTCCGAAAAGTGAATGCATTTTTCCCTCGTTTGTGAACCTTATGAAATCCATGGTGACTGTGTGACCTTCTCTAGATGAGCCAAACTGACCAGTTAAAACTTTTACGCCTTTTGTCTCTTTAAAGAGGGTAAACAGGCTTGTTTTTCCGACGTTTTTATAACCTAACAAGCCTATATTTACCAAAATAACTCACTCCAAAGACCAACAGAGGGGATTAAGATTGTTAAAAGCCTAAGTCTAGGACATGGGTGATTTTCATATTATGACGAGGTATTAAGCAGCTTTCAAAGGCTAACATAAAATTCTGAAGGATTTCCTTAAGTTTTATTAGCTTATCCCCTTGGGGTACATCCCCTAAAACACCTATAACAAGGCTTGTTGAAACATCTGAAGTAACGCTAAAAATTATCGGTTTTTTCAAGCCAAAGCGGTATAGTACTTGTGTTACAGGAACTTCCCCCAAAGCGAGCTCCATATCGGAATAATACAAACACACGAGAAGAGCGTTAGAAAACTTTGTTTCGTAAAGGGATATTTCTTCTTTACCCAACCTCCCTAATTCAAGTATGGGGAAGGAGCAAACTTCTTTTGCTGCTGCAGGATCAAAAGCGATCATTTTTAAAAGATGGCCAAAATCTAAAAGAACGTTAATCATGCGATTTAAACCTTTTTTTGCTAAACCACGCCAGCTTCTAACAACTGAAACTTCAGCGTGTTCTGAATCTGTAAAAGTATATGCTACAAAAATATAACGGTTTACATCGATTTCTCGGAGGCTTCCTTCAATTATTTCTTTGGTTATTACCGCCTCTTTACCCTTCGATTTTTTTCCATCTATAAAATCTTCAGAAATATTTTCAGAAAAACTTTCATCCATGTTCATTCTAAACATTTCTCCCTTGTTTGATAAAAGCTAAGAAAGGTAAAAAACACTATCTTTAAGAATATTGACTTTCCGTAATATTGATTTGGGGAGGAGTCAAAATTTAAAGGATTTGCGGACTTCTTTGCTATTTTAGTTGTTCTCATTTATATTAGGGTTTAATCTGCTAAAAATATTTCTCCATTATTTTATAGGAAATAAGGGCGTATTGGGCTATGTTTTTGCATTTTTTGTTGAGAGAATTGTTTTTGCGAAATGTTCTGGGAGCATTCCGGGGGTTTTAACGTTTGTTGCTTTATAAAAATGGTAAATAGCGTTTAAAATTTCTTTTTCGTCTATATTACAACCTATTAAGGTGTTTTCAAGTTCTTTTAATACCTCCTTTGGGTACACCCAAAAATCGCCCGAAACAAGGACATCGACTATTTTATTCTTATCATCGATCTCTAAAGTAGCTCGAATTAATCCTCCTGGAGCCTTAAAAGTAGTCTCTACAATTCTTGACCTGGCGGATATCTTCAAGGTTCTTGTAGGAGAAGCAAGGTTAGGTTTACGATGTTCATGCATAAAAAGCCATTCATCAGAGTTATATTGCTCATTTAACTCTTTAATCAGTTCTCCCTCCTTTCTTGTCAGCTCGGAATATACAAGCTGGATATCTAAAAATTTTTCAAAACAGGAAATAAGGGTCTTTTTTGCTACTTCCCTACTAGGAGTTTTATCTCCAAGCTCTCGTTTAATCGTCGTAACTCGCTCTCTCAAAGACGTAGCTAACTTGTCTTTAAATTTCTCAGAAGGGATCTTAAAACAAGAGACCATAGTATCATAGTCAAAGTCGAATATCATGTTACCAGTTAAGACGTTAGCTTTCTCTACAAGGCCAGCGCCATTACCGCTAATCTTCTTACCGTCGACCTCGATATCGTTAATAGGTTTGTACTCTGCGGGTATTCCAAAATTTTGGAAAGCATAAACAACGGGTCTTAACAAAGTTTCAAATAAACCCCTCACACCTAGAGGGATCTTAGGATTATCTCTTCCCACAATAACTTGGTAAAAAAGCTGGTTTTTATCCAAAAGAACAGTTCCTCCCCCAAGACACCTACGAACGATAGGAATACCCCGAGAATTACAGAAGTCGACATCAACCTCTAAATTGATAACCTGATGATAACCAATGCATATGAAAGGATTTTCTGGATAACACAAAATTAACGTATCAGGAACAATCCCTTCACTTCTAGCCAAAGCGACCGCATGATAAACGGTTTGTGTGTCCAAACTGGGCAACATACCAACATCTACTAAACGCCATTGATCCATTGATTTATCACTTCCAAAATAAGCTTAAAAATTTTAGAACAGGTAAAAAACATTAAATTAATTTAAAAAGATATATTTAAACAGTTTTTAAAAAAAGACAATCGTCTGATAAAGTAAAGGGGTCAAAGAAATAATGAGTTCGAGCCTTACTAAAGAGAAAATGGGAGCATCAATTCTCCAAATACTTTCAACTCATGATCCTAAAAATTTCAGCGAAATAGTAGAATATTTCGAAAATTACGGTTTAGCAGAGGGAGAGGACGCGATAAAAGAAAAATTAAGAGAAAGCTTAGAAGACATGGAACAGAAACACATAGGAAAAGACGAATTTGAGAACTGGTTTATTAGGGACAAAATAGAAGCAAACAGGGAGTTGGATCTTCTTAAAATAAAAAATTGCCCTCTAGAAGAAATCCATTCAAAAACAATACCAGTCTCTTGTTGTAAACGTGTTGCTGTTAATTTTTATGGATTTATAGAAGAACTAACCCCTGAATAATTAAAAACATTCGAAAAAACAATGGCAGAAGCATACTTGAAAATATTAAACATTATAGGCGATCCTGCGCCTCTAATAGTTCTGAGGTTAGCAAAGTCCCGTAACATCATAGAACAGGATTAAAACCGGTAAAAATAATTCAAGGCTATTCATTTAAATTTTCAAATCAAAAAGGAATCTGTTGGAGGTCAAAAAAACGGTAAAAGAAAAAGAAGAAAAACTAAGAAAACAGATAGAAGAGCTTGAAAAAGAGATTAAAGAACATTTAAAAGAATTGGCTGAAAAACAGGTTGAAACCTTCTTAAAAGAAGAGTTTGGCTATGGAAAAGAACGCACTTTAGAAGAAAAAGTTTTAACCCTTAAAAAAATACGAAAAATTCTTGAATACCACATAAAAAGAATGGAAGCAAACGACCCAATGAGAAAACTATTATACACCTAAAACAAACCGAAAAAAAAACCTAATTTAATTTAAAAAAAAGGAGATAAAAAAATAAAATATTCCCCGCGGATTGTTTGTTGCGGGTTAATTTCATCCATCAACTTCCGGCTAACACGACCTTAATCGTATTTTTGCCATCTGTTTCTGGCGATTTCACCCGCACGAACTTTGTTCTTGCGTAGCCACATAATTTTCCTCAAACTTTAGCGTCGTTAGATTTGCGCATTATCTTCCTTCGCTTCAGTTTTTAGAAAATTTTCCTAGGTTCAAGAACTTTTATCCACGGGGAATTATCTTTACGTTTCCCTTCTTAATAAAGTTATTTGTAAACGGTTTTGTTAACTTTTATTTAGGTGTATGAAAAGTTTTTCTTAAAATTTTACAGGAAATTGTTAAAATAAGCGCGAGATATTATTGAGGTATTACTTCCACGCCTTTAGTTATGCGCTTTTAGTTATTATAGTGATTAGGTGGTGTTGATTTTTGGGCAAGAATGACCATTATGATGATTTGGTGGTGAAATCTTCAGAAGAATCTAGGGTGTTTGAAAGGCTTCGAGCTCACGTAGATATAAATCTTGAAGGCCATTTAATTGATAGTTTTATTCTTCCTAAAGTTCTTGGTTTAATCTATGATCATGATGCTAACCTTAAGTTTTTGAATTTTCATGTTGGAGAGACGGAAAAGGATTATTCTCGGTGTACTATTAGAATTTTTGCAGAGAATGAAGAGAAGCTTTCGGAAATAATTAGTGAGTTGCAGGTTTTTGGTGCAGTGGTTAAAGGAGTGGAGGAAGATGTGGTTTTGGAATCTGCATCTGCTGATGGGGTTCTTCCTGATTCTTTTTACTCTACTACGCATCATGAGACTTTTATTCGTTTAGGAGGACATTGGCTTCTTGTTGAAAATCCTGAGATGGATAAGGCGATAGTTATTCGGGATGGGAGGGCTTTTACTGTGCCTATTTCTAAGGTTAAAAAGGGGGATATGGTTGTTACAGGGTCTAAGGGGATTAAGGTTGTTCCTCCTGAAAGGCCAAGAAGGCGGGAAATTTTTGAGTTCATGGCGTCTACTGCCAGTTCTGAAAAGCCGTCTACAACGTATGCAAGACTTATTGCTAAGGAGATCTTAGAGATCAAAAGGGGAAATGGTAAGATAGTGATCGTCGCCGGACCTGCGATTATACATTCAGGGGCTCGGGATACTTTAGCCGAGCTTATAAGGAAGGGTTATGTTGATGCTCTTCTTTCAGGAAATGCTTTAGCAGTACATGATGTAGAATATTCTCTTTTTGGAACTTCTTTAGGCATGAATTTAAAGAGTGTAGAGACTCATGAGGGGGGTCATAGGCATCATATGGCGGCGATTAATGAGGTAAGAAAAGCGGGATCGTTGAGAGAAGCTGTGGAGAAGAGCGTGTTGAAGAGCGGGGTTTTTTACGAGTGTATAAAAAGTGATGTACCTTATGTTTTAGCAGGGTCAATTCGAGATGATGGGCCTATCCCTGATGTGATTACCGATGTTGTAGAGGCGCAGGAGGCTATGCGTAAACATTTGAGAAATGCGGCGCTTGTGTTGATGATGGCTACTGCGCTTCATTCGATAGCTGTGGGAAACTTGTTGCCTTCGAAAGTGCGGACCATAGTTATTGATATAAGTCAGGCTACAGTGACAAAGCTTTTGGATAGGGGTACAATGCACGCTGTAGGGATTGTAACAGATATAGGCACCTTTTTGCCAACATTGCTATCTTTCATAAAAAGATTAGAAAAGGAAGAAAAAATGTAAGTGATTAGAAGGGAGGGGTTAGTTTTAGATTTTTTCCACGAATAATATTAAGCGTTTTTTATCCATCCTACAGACTTTTACTTTTGAACCTTCTTCAATAGGGTCTGAGAGGGTTTCACTTTTCCAAATTTCTCCACCAATTTTTATGAATCCTGAAGGGTTTAGGGTTTTTGTTACTGTCGCTGTTTTCCCTACGTAGTCTTCTGCGGCTTCAGGCTTTTCTTTAAGTAGCGAGGGCAGAAGTATGTAGGATTTTAGACCTATTCCGAATATGGCCCACATTATAGCTATCAAAATAGCTATTCTAAAGTATTTTGCCCAAAAATAGTATGTTAAGAATAAAATCGCTGTAATTGCGATTATGTCGTCCCAATTCAATATTAAGAAAGCTCGCAATTTTTTTTGATGCTTCATGCATTATCATCTTCTTGAGTTAGAAAGATAATAAAATATGCTTAAGTTTTTAGAAGAATAAAAATATTTTATAGGGATTAATATTGTTTAGTCCTTATAAAAGGTTGGAGAAATGAACATGGATTTGCCAAGGTCTGTAGTAAAAACGCCCTCAGCAGATATGGTGAAGCCTTTTAGGCAGGGTAAAGGTTTCAGTTTAAAAGAGTTAAGTGCGGTTAATTTATCGGTTAAAATGGCTAGAAAGTTCGGGTTAAGTGTTGATACTCGGCGGAGAACAGCCTATGAGGAGAATATTAGGGCTTTACAGGAGTTTACAGAGACCCTTAAAGTAGAGAAAGAAGTTGTGAAAAAAGGGAGAGTAAAGGCAAAGAAAGGAGCCGTTGAAAGGGAATTAAAGGAAGTAGCAGAGCTTGTTGAATTGAGCGGTGTGAAAGGTGTGGGAAAAGTCATGCTTGAAAAGCTTAGCAATGTAGGTATTACCTCTACAAAAGACCTTTTAGAAGGAGATTTGGACAAGATAGTGGAGGAAAGCGGTGTTTCTCGTGGTCGGTTAGAAAAAATCAGGGAAGCTGCTCAAGAGGCTGTTGAAGAAGCGCTAAAAAAGATGGAGGAAAGCTGATTCAGGTTTTAAGGCGTATCTTCGTGCCATTGAAGGAAGGCTCCACAATGAGGACATTTGGCCGCTTCTTCGGCTACTTTTTTATGACAGATTGAGCAGAAATTTACTGTTTTTACTTCACCATTTTCTATTATCTGTGCCTTAGATGCTTTTGCCACGACGGCTTTTTCTTCTTCTGATCTTTTTTTGAGGGTGTAAAAGCTTGAAATTATGAACCATGCAGCTAAAATGAGGAGGGGTATGGCAGCGATTATTCCGAAAGCGCTCATATGGTGGTATTCTAGTCTGTAACTTGCTTTATTATCACCGTTTTCATCGACATATGACACAAAGATTACATATTCTGAAGAGTCATTACATCCCCAAGAAATGCTTATGCTTTCTCCAGGTGAGCTTCCTATCGCGCTTTCTACAGCATAAGAAGTGGCGTCTATTTTACCGTTTTCTATGAAAGCTAGAAATGAAGATTCTTTCATTAGATGGATCTCAAAAGTATCTAGTGATAAAGCTTCGAGGTAGGCGTATAATCCTGTCCCTTTTATGAGGTATATTAGGTATCTTGCATCTTCTTCTCCTGCTTTGAGTTCTCGCTCCTCGCTTTTATTGACGTATGTGAGTTGTAGGATGGATCCTAAACTCAACAGTATCAAGATTAGTCCAATAATTAATCGTTTTTTTGTCTCTTGTATCATTTTTTCTCTCTTCTCTTTCTTAAAAATAAAAGTACTGAATATTAAAAGGGGAAGATAGGAATAACCCATTAGAAAAATGTTGATCGTTATTGGTTGTATTTGTTTATCCATTTATCAAAAAGTATTGAGACAGCATCCCAATCAATTTTTGTTCTCATATGTAGGGGGCTGGTCTCTTTTTCATCGAGGGATCTTAATTGGACGTATATGCGGACAAGGAGTGGGTGTTTTCCTGCGTTTTTTGCTTCTTTAAGAAAGTTTTCTACCTCTTCTATATCCTCCATTAGGTGGGAGTAGCAATCACCGTTATGGAGGTCTCGGCATAATATTTCTACATACATGCGTTCGTTCCATTCTTCTTTAAAGATTTCAAAGAATCTGTATGCATCTTCTATGTTTTCGATCTCTTTATCTAAACATGCTGCATAAGCTGTGAAGCCTGTTTTTTGCAACGCTTTAAGGAGCCATTTATCTTCTATAAAAGCTGATGCTTCGAGGGATTCCAAAAAATTTTCTTTTGCAAGATTTCCTATTGCTTCTATTATTTTAAGGGGAGTTTCGGTAGATCTTTCGCTGGGAATGACGCACAGAAGTTCTATAACGCCTACCAGAGGAAGTTTTTTCCCTTCCTCATCTAATGATCTATCTACGGTTATCAAAGAGAATCCGATGGTTTCACTCGTTTCTTTGTTTAATACCACGATGAGAATCTTGTTTTCAGAATCTTCTTCCATCTCTTCTTCGATATCGGAAAAACTATAGATATCATTGGTACATGGAGAAATTATTGGTTTTATTAGTTCTAATAGTTGTTTGCCGTTGATCCTTATATCGAGATCCACCATTATTTTTTAAACCTCCAGTAGGAGTATTTAGGTGTCTAGATGTTTGTTAAAGCTATGAGTTGAAGCTATAAAAATCAAACCTTATCAAAAAGTAAATTAATTACTTTTTGTTTATTAATTAAAAGGATTTTAGAAGGTGATCCTTTGAGAGAAGTTAACGAGGAGAATATGGAGATTATTGGTCGTGGGACTTGGATCGATAAGGTTGCTTGGGAGACTATTGAGCGGAGGAAAGAGTTTATTGGGGAAAAGGGGGAATTTAGGGCTGAGAGTGGACTCGGTGCTTCGGGATTTCCTCATATTGGGAGTCTTGGTGATGCCGTGAGGGGATATGGGATAAAGCTTGCCTTTGAGGATAGGGGGTATAACGCGAAACTTATAGCGTTTTCTGATGATATGGATGGATTAAGAAAGATACCTAGCGGTTTGCCTGACTCTTTGAAAGATTATTTAGGTTTTCCTGTGACTTCTGTTCCAGATCCTTTTAAGTGTCATGACAGTTATGGGGAGCATATGAGTTCGCTTTTATTGGATGCTCTTGATAAGTCTGGGATAGAGTATGAGTTTGCTTCTGCTAAAAAGTTGTATGAAGCTGGGGTTTTCACAAGTCAGATTGAGAGGATTTTGAGTGAATGGAAAAAGGCGGGGAGGATAATAAGGGAGGAGACTGAACAGGAAAAGTATGTTGAGGTTCTTCCGTTTCATGCGGTTTGTTCTAATTGTGGGAGGATTTACACGACTAAAGCTTTGGAATTTTTGGCCAGTGAAAAGAAGGTGGCTTATGTTTGTGAGGGTTTAGAGATAAAGGGGAAGAAGTTAGAGGGTTGTGGAAATGAGGGTTTTGCGGATTATAGTAGGGGTGGAGGGAAGCTTAGTTGGAAGGTGGAGTTTGCGGCGAGGTGGGCTGCGTTAAAGATAGATTTTGAAGCTTATGGAAAGGATATAGCAGATAGTGTGAGGGTTAATGATCGGATAAGTAGGGAAATTCTTGGTTATGAACCACCGTATCATATAATGTATGAGATGTTTCTTGATAAGGGCGGTAAAAAGATTTCAAAGTCTTCGGGAAATGTTTTTACGCCGCAGGTATGGTTAAGGTATGGTTCTCCTCAATCATTGCTTCTTCTTTTGTTTAAGCGTTTTGAGGGTACGCGAGCGATTTCTGTGGATGATGTTCCTAAGTTTGAGGATGAGTTTGAGCATTTAGAGGATTTTTATTTTAGTGGAAAAAGGTTTTCTAATAGGGCTAAAGATGCCAAGTTGAGAGGGTTATATGAGTATTGTTGTTTGTTGAATCCTCCAAAAGAGCCGAGGATTCATGTGCCTTATAAAACGTTGGTTCATTTGATAAAAGTAGCTCCGAAGGATTTTGAGGAAAAGTTTTTGGCTGAAAAGTTGTTGGAGTATGATTATATTAAGAGAACGGATCAAATTAAAGAAATAAAGGAAAAAATTGAGCGATGTAGGAATTGGGTAGAAGATTTTGAGAGAAAAGCGGTAAAAAAGGAAAGGAGAGAGATTGAGATCTCTTTAAAGGAGATGAAAGCGTTAAAAGATGTGATTGAGGTTTTGGAAATAGAAAGGAGTGGAGAGAAGATACAGGAAGCGATATTTAAAATAGCGAAAAAACATGGGATAAAACCAAAAACTTTTTTCAAGTTATTATATTTCTTTATTTTAGGAGAACCCCAAGGGCCAAAACTCGGACCGTATATAGCGGAAATAGGAGCTTTAAAGATTTCAAAAATATTATCAGAAAAGATTAAAAAAGTCTAAAAGTCTAAATACATAAAGTCAATTAAAATTTAATGAGGAAAGAGAATATCAATCCGTATAATGGTAAGATTATTTAAATCATAAAATGTTAATATTAAATACTATACTGTTAATTTGTTAATGAATTAATAATATGTAAAAAGAATATTGTTGAAAGCCTAAGATTACTAATAGGAGGTCGTGAAGGAAAATAAGATCTCCTCTACAAATTTAAAGACATTTTGGATAGATGAGGGTACTAGGTTGAGCTATGAAAGTGAAGAACTTAAGGTGGTTCTTGAGGGGTTTGCACTAACTTCTTCTGATATAAAAGCGGTGGGTATTTATACTGTAGCTGGTCAAGTTTATGCTTCCATCGCTAAGGGGTTTGATGGAAGAGAAACCCTTGGAGCAGTAACCCAGGTTATGCAAGAACAAGGCTCAATGATTTTAGATGTTGCAGGAAATGTGGAGGAAGGACAGTTTCATGCAGGCGAACTAACACTATTTTTTGAAAAAGTAACAGAAGATGTTGTTTTAGCAATTGTGATGAAGAAGGGAAGCGAACATAAAAAAATAATTTTCTCTCAAGCGAACAGAATAGCGAACGTTATAAGGGATCTGCTACCAACTCTTACTTTATGGGTTCCGCCCCAAGAAGAAGCTATAACCACCCCAATCACTGCAAAACCACAACCACAACCACAACCA
>JAEOSI010000217.1 GCA_016840425.1 Candidatus Wukongarchaeum yapensis | reverse complement strand
GGGAATCTCCCACTATCTTTAACGCTTCTTCTCTATCCATCAAAAACACCTCATATTTTACCCTTTTAGCCCCCTTTTATAAGCGTGGCGAATGGTTTTAGCTCCCAAGCAACTCTTTTAACCTTTCATTCACAAACCCTGTTTTCTTAAGCTTTGAATTCACAACTCTGAGATTTTTTGGCACTACCACTGACTTAAATTGATTTCTAAAGGTTTCGAAAGCCTTGAAAAGGAGATTGGCAGGTATTTCTGAATGACTTTATGACATCTTCTTAATAATGTCTTTAATTTTGTCTTTTTTGATTGCTGCGAGCGTTTCTGTCCTTACAGCTCCTTCAGATCCGATGATAAACAGAGCCTTCGTTACTTCCTCGATATCCGCATCCTCAATTATTGCAACGAAATCGTATTGTCCTAGGGTATAGTATGTCTCCTTGAGTTCTGCTCCAACTGACTTGAACACTTCTCGAGCAGCCTCCGCCCGCTTTGGTGAATCCTTTATCTTTGCAATCCCCTCTTGAGTAAACTTACCAAGAATTATAAAGGTAGGCATTTATCTCACCACCCCAAAAATTCTCGATAATTTATTTAAAACTACCGCGATATTATATTTTTCATGGAAGTTAAAATTTGCAAACCTCTAACCAAGGAGGAATTCAAAAAGTACTACGATCTAAGATGGAAGGTTCTAAGAAAACCATGGAAACAACCCAAGGGGAGCGAAAAAGATGAACGGGAAAAAGAATCCATCCACATCATGGCTTGCATAGACAGTAAAATCGTTGGTGCTGGAAGACTTCATTTTAACACCGAAAAAGAAGCACAAATAAGATACATGGCTATCGAAGAAAAATACAGAAGAAAAGGGATTGGGAGCCTAATTTTAAAAGAACTGGAAAAAAAGTAAATATGTGGAAAGACGGTGTTGTAGAATGGAAAGGTAAGGAACACAACTCTAAAATCACTAAATGGTATCTTTCATCAGAATAGAGGGCATCATAACATTTATGCTTCTGGATTTTGCTGTGGGTTATAGGTTTTAGGATTTAGGTTCCCTAACTTGTTTTATTTTCAGAGTCATCTTTAAGTTCGTTTGGAAACATAAGTAGAGGGATGACTATGATTACAAAAAATCGTATAAAGAGTAAGAGTATTGTATTAATGGGTGGATGGGGGTAACAAACATGGTAGAGTTCAAGTGTCCGGAATGTGGGGCGAGCTTGCGTGCTCCAGACGAGATGGTCGGTCAAACAGCCCCATGTCCCGAATGTGGCAAAACAATCAAGGTCCCTTCATAATTGAAGTGCAGAATATTATGGAATCTCGAAGTTTTTCAATCGTCCACGCACCAAAATGATGACCCGCAACTTCAGTGCGGGGTTATGTCACTTTTATAATGCGTATACATAAATAGTCCTACGATAATCGTATATTGCCCACAAGATGTGGGTGAAACAAGGAGAAGAAATAAATGTATAGAGATAGAAAAATGTATCCGATAACATGTGCAGATTGTGGTAAAGAAGCTGAAGTCCCGTTTAAACCTGATGGCACAAGACCTGTATATTGCAGGGAATGCTATCAAAAGCATAGACCAGAAAGATATTAGAGCTTTATGAATAAACATAAAGTTCTGAAAATAGTATATTTAAGTCTAAACCTGATGTAAACCCCGTTTACTTTTCAGGTTTTTGTTTTTTTAAAAAAAACTTTTTTTTATAAAACTCGGTAGCGGATATGAGTCCGCCAAAGATTTGTTGAACGTTTCTTATAGTTTTTCTTAATCTATACATTTAGGAAAAATCTGAAAAATTGGTCTTTTAATTTTTTCAAAAATTTTTTCCATTTTTTTACATAGGTTGGAAACTTAACCGTCCCCAACCGTCCACCGTCCCCTTTCCCACTTTCACCGCGTTTTTTTCAAGTACAGTTATTTTCACTAACCGTCCCCAACTATCCATCCGTCCCTTTTCCCACTTTCAACCCTTTATTTTGAAAATTTTTTCATAATTAATTCTTTTTTAGTCCAAATACTTTCAGGTAAAAACCCTCCCCTTAACACTGCAAAATTATTGAGTAAAAATAGGTATTAGACCGCCTGATTTTAAAAATCCTTCTTTTCACCTCAACCCCCAACTTTTTTCGATTTTCATTTTTAATTTTATCCAAGTTGTACCGCGAATAGGGGAAATTTTTAAATACTGTAAAAACCTTAAAAAAGCTCAGGAACCAAACAAAAAGATTCCATCACCATTGGACAAAACAACAATTAAAAACATTATGAGAGGAAAATAAAATGGTCCAACATATCGTGCAAAAAGCTTACCACGATCTCGCTAAGAAAAAAGGCTTCCACGTAGGTAGTGACTCTATCAAAGCTCTTGACAAAGCCGTAGAAAAACTAATTACGGCCGCTATGTCACGCACAAAAGCAAACAGAAGAAAAACAATCAAAGCACGAGACTTCTAAAACCTAACTCAAAAGCGCTTTTTTTTTCGAGGGGTCTTTTAATACTGGCGCTGGGGCTTTCTCGAGTTTTTTAGAAGCTTTTTCAGTAGTAAATCCTAGCTTTTCTCCTATTTCTTTCAACTTGTCGGCATATTGGTCGTGAACGCTTTTAGGATTCTTTGTTTTTCCCAATTAAAACTACTTTCCCTGAATAATAATATAGCTCCAAAAAATAATAATTTTCTCTCTCTGCAAAAATTTACCAAAGCGTTAAAACTGGCAAGTGTTATAAAAAAAAGAGGGAAGTCAATATATATGAGAATATTATTAATTAGCGATATTGCTTGGTATCAGAATATTTTAGAGTCTTTCAAAAATATGATATTAAGAATAAAACCTTCATTAGTTTTATTTGCTGGAGACATCGTAGACAGTGGGGACAGTCTATTGAATATACTAAGGGTTCTGGATGAAAAAAGAATTCATTCATTTATTGTTATAAGGGAATGATGACCCTGATTATCTTTATGATAGGGTATTGGATGAGGTTGAGAAACTATCATGCGTAGAGGAAATATCAAAAAAGCTCGTAGAATTCAATAATGTTAGAATTCTTGGGCTTCCATTTTCTTTTACCCATAAACTAAAAGATTTGAAAAGAATAGACTTCTTCTTCCCAGAAGAAGTAGATATAGTTCTTGCGCATTCAGAATATGTTCGTAAAATTTTTATTGTAAGAGATGCGCTTGAGCTGAAGTGCTCATAAATAAATTATGCTACTATTCTATTTTTTGGGTAGTACGAACACCTCAACAGTGACGTTTGTTACGCCTTCTATTTCGCCTAACTCAACTTTTAAGGTGTCTATAGAAACGTCCTTCAACTCTAAGCCTATGATATATCCTTCATAAACACAAATATCTGTATGATAACAAATTCCTGTGCTATAAGCGGTTTTTAATCTATGTTTCATGAATATGCTGCCCATTTTTTGGAGAAAATCGGGCGTTAGTTCTCCGATCTCTATAGAGACTTTGTAGACTTCCTCACTCTTTGTTGGGATAATCCTTATCAT
>JAEOSI010000039.1 GCA_016840425.1 Candidatus Wukongarchaeum yapensis | reverse complement strand
GTATCAGGCGAGGTTTCGCGAGGAGAGATACTGCTCATAGGGATCATGAATAACCTTGTATTAATACTTACAGAGCAGGGGGGTAAAGAGCAGTTAAAAACAGCTATAGAGTTTTGTGATGAAGCTTTGAAAATTTGTAAAAAGCTGATTACTGAAACAAAAAAGGCCAAAATTGGTCATGCCATGGTTTGCAATAATTTAGGGAACATTTTGTCAACTTTCGGAGGGATTGAAAACCTTAAAACAGCATTAAACTATTATGAAGAAAGTTTAAGTATTTATGAAGAGTTAGGAAAAAGGTTACCGAGAGCTGAGTTTAATTCTTGTTCGGTTTTAAACAATATGGGGACTGTTCTTCGCCAAATTAGGGGACAAGAAGGAATTATCGAAGCTATGAGACACTATGAAAAAGCGATAAAGATCTGTGAAAAATTTTCTGAAGAAAATCCGAGAACAGAAGAAAAGTTAGCTATTTTATATAATAATTTGGCGAACACTATGGTTGAATTAGGGGGGCGTGATAATTATTTAAAAGCCATTAGCAAATATCAGCAAGCATTAGCCAAATATTCCAGAATAGCTAAGGATAGTTGGGGAGCAATAGTAAAAGTAACCACCGTATTGACCAATATGGCGGTTTTGTTAGGGGAGGTTGGAGGAAGGAATAATCTCTTGAGGGGGTTAAGATATGTTGAAGAAGCTGTTAAAATTCGACGAGATCTTGCGAAAAAGTTTGAGGGGATGAATATACAGCTTGCTTTAAACGCCATGGCTACCCTATTACAGAAAATTGGGGGAAAAGAGAATCTTGAACGGGCAGTTGAATGTTATGAAGAAGCGCTTGAAATAGAGAAACAGACCATGAAAGATATTCCCGGTATGGGATATCGCTTTGCTGTATATTTGGCAAATCTTGGGTCGTGTTTGGTAAATATTGGGGGGGAAGAAAACTTGAAAAAAGCTTTATCACACTTTGAGAAAGCCTTAGATATTTATAAAAATCTTGCAAGGGAAAAACCTAGTGCTTGGGTAGATGTTGCTAATACTGAGAATAATGTTGCTAACTCGCTTGTGAAATTGGGAAAATTCCGAGAGGCTATTGAGCACTATGATAGTGCTTTAGAGATTTATTCTAGGTTTTTAAAGGAGATGCCGAAATTGGGAGTCGATGTAGCTTTTGTATTAGCAAATTTGGGTCTTTTATTTAAGGATATGGGAGGAGAAGATGGGTTGCCGAAAGCTAAAGATTATTTTGAAGAAGCGCTAGGGATTCTTGAAAAGGTGAAAAAAACACCGGTTATTGAAAAACAGATAGAAAAAATCCAGAAAAATCTGAACCAAATTTTACGAAAACAATGATTTTTAGCCTTTCTTTTTATAACAGGTTTACGAGTTTCGTGATTGCATCTTTACTGGCAATGATTTCTTTTTCTTCATCGCATTCGATAACGATATTTTCCGGTATTTTTATTTTCAGTATCTGTTCAAAGTTGATTGTCCCTTCGCCGACGGCTAAGTGTTGGTCAAAGCTTCCGTCGTTGTCGTGTGCATGTATTGCTGTAACTTTTTTCTCTATTTTTTTGTAGAAATCGCCGAGATCATTTTTATTTTTACATGTGTTGGCGTGGCCACAGTCAAATATGAAGCCTACACAGTCTTTTTCTATGTTTTTTAAGAGCCATAAGCCTTCTTCTGGTGTGATAAAAATGTTTCTATAGCCAATTTTACAATCTTTGTTTTCAAGACCGATTTTGAGATTCAGTCCTTCAGCTTTAGAAGCAATTTCTTTTAAGGAGTTAAGGGAAATTTTTAGGGCAGATTCTAGGGTAGCAATGGGGGTGGGAAGGAAATGACCGCAGTGGAGGGTTATCCATTTTGCATCTAGTTTATAGGCAAGAGTAAGGCAGGATTGAACCCTTTCGATCGAGGCTTTCAGAATTGAAGGGTAAAAGGATGCGATATTGATATCGATAAAAGTGGCATGAATAGATATTTGCAACTCTAGTGATTTTAATACATCTTTGAGGTTTTGGATCTCTTTAGGGCTTATTTTTTCCGGGTCAATTACTCCATGTTCACATTTTATTTCGACGCCTGCAAAGTTTTCTTCCTTAATTTTCTCTAAGAAAATTGGCAATGTTATAGAGGGGATTAATTCTATGGGAGTTGCGGCAAAAAAGGTAACAGACCCCGTGAGATGAACCTCCTTTTTAAAAGATTAGGTCTAAAAAGACATCGTAGTATAGTATTTTTCTATTTTTATTTTTTTGCTTTGTTTTTATTTTGTGGAGTTTTTGAGGCGGATTTTTTAGGGTTTTTAGGCGTATTCTGTGTAGGGCTTTTCTGTAGATTGGATGTTTAGTATGGTTTTAAGTCTTTTATCAAGCGTTATTGCTTGTTCAAAGCATTTTATGGCTACTGTTTCTAGCCCTAGCTTTCTGAAAACTATACCAGTGTTATACCAAGCTTTAGCGTGGCGCGGGTTGATTTCAAGTGCGCGTTTATAGCAACCAATTTTCGTTTCCAATTCATCATCTGGAAGGACTAAGCCCAAATTATACCATGCTTTGTCGCAATTAGGGTCTAATTCGAGGGCGTGTTTATAATTCTCTATGGCTTCTTTTTTCCTCCCTAGAGAACGTAATATTACTCCTCGGTTTATCCAAGCTTCCAAATATTCACTATTGAATTCAATAGCGTAGTTGAAGCATTGTAGTGCTGCTTCTTTCTTTCCTAAAGCCCTTAAAGCATTTCCTTCATTATAATACGCTTTTGCATAATTTGGATCTATTTGTAGTGCTTTTTCAAAACATCTCATAGCCTCTTTTATTCTTCCTAATGAGCGTAGAATAACTCCACAGTTCAAAAACGCCTTTTTGTGGGACGGATTTATTTCTAAAGCTTTTTTAAAACATTCAAGAGCCTTTTTTACTTCGTTAGTATTTTGATAAATTATTCCTTTACAGTACCAAGCTTCAGCCATTTTAGGATTAATTTTTAAAGCCTTGTCAAAACAGTTTAAAGCTTTTTTAAGCTCACCCATATCAAGAAGGGCTGCACCTTTGTTTAACCATGCTTCGGGAGATTTGGGATTTACTTGAAGCGCTTGGTTAAAACATTTTAGAGCTTCCCTTAGTCTTTTTAATTCGTACAAGGCGCTTCCCTTATTTATCCAAGGTTTAACCATATTTGGGTCCAATTTAATTGCTTGGTTAAAAAAAGCTATAGCCTCTTTTACATGCCCAAGTGAATGGAGCATTACACCAACATTATTGAAAGCTGTAGCATTTTTTGGGTCAAGGGCTATTACCTGATAAAAATACTCTAAAGCTTCGTTAAGCTTTCCGTTAATTATAAAATTTAGGCCACTTTTTATCAAATTTTCAACTTCATTCAAAATACGGGCCTCCCCGCACATAAGAAACCTCTACTTGTAATATTGGTTTTTTTTATTTTTTATTTCTATAATTTAATTAGGTTTATATATGGTTTTTTGTAGAAATTTGCAGCAAATTTTTTGGGTTAGTTACGGGGGTTTTAACTTTTTGGTTGCTAATAATGAAAAAGAGATTGAGTGGTATGAATGGGGAAAAGAGGTTTTTGAGCTAGCTAAAAAGCTAGATAAGCCGATTTTGCTCAATTTAACGGCCCCAGCGTGGTGTTATTGGTGTCATCGCATGGATGAGGACAGTTATTCTAACGAAGAGATTATCGAGCTTATCAATGAACTATACATACCGATCAAGGTTGATATTGATCAGCGTCCTGATATTAGTGAGAGGTATAATTTTGGAGGATTTCCTACAACAGCTTTTCTAACTCCTGATGGTGATGTTTTCGCAGGAGCTACTTATATCCCTCCTGATAGGTTTAAACCGATATTAAAACAGATTTCTGATCAGTATAAGGCGAATAAGGATGAGATTTACGAGCGGATTAAAAGTCTTAGAATCACGGAAGAAGCTTTAGAAAGAGAGGAATTTGAAAGAGGGAAAGGGGTTTTGAATGATTCTATTATTTCTGACATTTTAGATGCAGTTGTATTAAATTTTGATGATCAATATGGTGGTTTTGGTGATCAGCCTAAATTCCCCCATCCAGAAGCTGTAGATCTTGCCCTTTTAAGATATAATTTGGATCTGGGGAAAAAGGGTTTTTTAAAGATTGTAACTAAAACTCTTGATTTTATGTATGATAGTAGAACTTATGATAAGGTTGAAGGTGGTTTCTTTAGATATTCTACAACAAGGGATTGGAGCATACCGCACTTTGAAAAGATGCTTGAGACTAATGCTGGGCTTTTGAAAAATTATTTAAGGGTTTTCCAGGTTGTTGGAGATGAGAAATATAAAAGGGTAGCTGTGGAGATCTCGGATTATGTGAATTCTAAACTTTTTAATCCTGGGGGAGGTTTTTATGGAAGTCAGGATGCTGATGAGGAATATTATAGCTTTGGTCTTGAGGAGAGGAAGCGTAGGGCTCCTCCATTCATTAATAAAACAATTTATGTTGACTGGAATAGTATGATGATTTCATCATATCTTGAGGCTTATACTATTTTGGGAGAAAAAGATTATCTTAACCGTGCTGTTTCAACTATTGAATTTTTATTGAAAAATTGTCATAAGAAGGGGGAAGGCATGTTCCATTATTTTGCCGATGATGTACCCCAGACTTATGGGCTTTTCAGGGATAATGTTCATTTTGTAAAAGCGCTTCTTGAGGGTTATGAGAAAACGTTTGAGAAGCGTTATTTGGACATTGCAATGGAAATTACGGATTTTATGGTTGGCGAATTTTTTGATGAAAAAGTGGGAGGCTTTTTCGATATTTTTAGTGATTCGAAGGCTTTAGGCAACTTAAAAAAACGTTTTAAATCCATAATTGAGAATTCTACTGCTGCAATATCTCTTATTAAGCTTTATTATCTGACCGATAACCAAGATTTTAAAAGGATTGCAGAACGTACACTTGCTTCTTTCACTGGGCTTTATAGTCGTTACAGTCTTTTTGCGTCCTATTATGCTAAGGCAGTATATTTGTTTCTTAGGGGTTTAGTGAAGGTGAATGTTGTGGGGTATAAGGATTCTGAGGATGTTAAAGAGATGATTTTTGAGAGTTTGCGTTTTTATGAGCCTCGGAGGATTGTTCGTGTTTTGGATCCTGTAGAAGATGAAGAAGTTTTACCTTTGCTTGGTTATCCTGTAAAGGATGAAACTGTGGCATACGTTTGTGTTCAGAATCTCTGTTCTCCCCCAATAACGGCTAAGAATCAACTTGTTTCAACGATAAAGGAATATGCGAGAAGAGAAGCCAATATAGGGGGTTTTTAACAAAATAAGGGTTTTTAAGTTCTATTAGGTTTTTAGGTATTTGCCTATTTCTTCCTGACCTATACCTGTAATTCCCCAGATGTATTTTCTTCCAACTTTCTCTCTCTCTAAAATTTTTTCTTGTAGTAGGGCGTGGAGATGATTGAAAGTAGCCGTATAAGAGCGCCCGATTTTTTCGGCTATTTCTTGGGCGGATAGTGGTGCTTTTTTTATTGTTTTTAAGATGAGAGTTCTTGTTTTTAGGCCTTTGAAGATGTTTCTTTTGTTTTTTAGTATTGCTTTGGGGTCAAGTTCTATTTTCTTTTTTTCGTCTTTATTTTTGGGCAATTTTTGCACTCTGCATTCCGATTTTTAAAATATTAAATTTTTTATCTTTTACTATTTTTTACTCTTCTTTTTTGTTTTCATTTAAATTGGAGAAGTCTGAAAGGCTTCGTTGGTTTTTGTTTTCAGTTTCGAAGAGAGTGTTTGCTGCATCTTCGAATAGTTCTAAACGTTGTTGGAGGTAAGGTTGAAGGTTGTATTTTTTGACGAGTTCTTTGGCTAAATTAAAATATTTCATGACAGTTTTTCTACTAACTGTTAAGAGTAGTTTCCCGCCGCATTTTAGACATTTTCCTTTCAGGGGGATTCTCCGGTATTTTTGATTGCAGTTAACGCAGCGGAAGCTTTGTGTTCCGAAGGCGCGCATGCATCCGAGTAGGTCAGGGAGTAAATGGTGGTTTATTATGCGTTCTGCTACATCTTCCAGGTCTACTGCTTTAACCTTTTTTGCGATTCTTAGTTGGGCTTGGAGTTTTTCGGGCATTGATTTTAGTTTTTTATAAGCTGAGCTTTGGGGACCAGATGCGATGTTGGATGTTTCATGGGTGTAGTATATCCCTTCGAATTGGGCGGCTGTCCCGAGTCTATGTTCTAAAATATCGATTATTTTTGCTGCTTTTTTTGGGTTGATCATTTTTTTGCATAGTTTGTAAAATTCTGGGGGGTATTTTTTTCCAGCGTCTACTTTATGGCTTTCATCGTCTACTTCTTCGGGATTTAGGGTTATTGTTACTACGAGGGGGGCGTCCATTAATCCACCACGGGTGCTTGGAAGGTAGCTTTTGGAGAAGTTTAAAAAAGCGTCTAGTGCGAGTATTATTGAGTCTTCATCTCCATCGCAATCGTAAGTGGCTAGGGCCCCAAATCCTGCAATGAATGTCTTTTCATCAGATTCCAATACGAAATCGTATACGAAGTCCTCTCCGTGTTCTATGATACGTTCTAATTCTTTGATTTTCACAATATTGAAACAACCAAAACGTGATTGGTGCTTTTGACCAAGGAGTTGAGAGGCGAGGCGTTCTAATAATTGATCCTTCTGAACTCCAAAAAGGAACTCAGATAATTTAGGAAGATCGGTTGAATAATATCGAATGTTATAAAATGTGACGGGATCCTTGGAAAAGTTGGTTGTTCTGATTGAATTGTGTAGATGAGGATATAGATCCAAGTTCAAGGATATTAGCGCAAGGTGGTTTATCAGTTCTCTATTTACTGAGGTTAGTGTAACGGATTTGTCAATATTACCATCACCGTATAATACTCCCCCGAGCAATCCCTTTTGGAACTCCTTTGAAAAGGATGAACATTTTGCGGCACTTTTTTCATGAGCACCATTACCTAATCCAAGAATATTCCTAAACAGTTCATAGTACATTTTTCCACTTAGAGTGATGATATAAGGATGATCATCGTTTTTTATGATAGAAGGATTTCGATTAAAAAGGGTTTTACAGAATTCCATAACGCGATCTACGACGTCTTTCTCTGAAATCGCCCATGAAACCTGGTAGAAATACTTGGATTTGCCGGGTTTCCAATCTGTACGGCTAAATCCATCGGAGAGATAAAGCCCTGAGAGTTCACCGAGTTTTTTCGAAAGAGGGAGCAAAACAGGGAGTGTGGCCGCATTTTTTCGATAAGAGATTCTTAAAGAACTATAATCAATATCAAGTTTCAACCTTTCAGTAATTAAGTGAAAAACATCTAAAGGTACTGAATTCTTGTGAATATAGCCCCAAAGAGATTTTCCGGTTAATTTGAGATTTAATTTCTGCATAACAGCGGCATAGCCTCCGGATTTCATTATAGCAGCTGCAAGGATCTCTTTTGCCCCATGTATCCTCAAATCCTCATAATTGGGCTGTTTTAGAAAATAATCTATCAAATCAATATTTGTAGAAGTATCAAAAGTGGGGAGATTCGCTAAAGAAAGCAGTTTATCTCCAAGTTGTAAAGCCTGCATCTCAACGAATTCTACGCCATCCTCTTTAAATACAACCATTTTATGATCAGGTGTAGCAATAATCTCTCTTCCGGTACTTGTACGAATTCGATACAAATGCTTTGGTGCAGGAAGTTTAACCAGTTCACGAATCTTCTTTGCAACTATCTCCCCTTTCTTGTCAACTGAAATGGCGCGAAACTGATTCAAATCTTCATCTTCTAAATCGCCGATTCTTCGTATAACTAGTCGGTTCATAGAATCGATGAGGAGCACTTCTTCACGACCAATTAGACAATTCCTTCTTTTTGCTGCATGCCAGTAGGGGTGAGCGAAGGTTACTTTTGCCTTGGTGAAGCCAATGATTCGCCCTATTATTCCTGCGGATGTGTGGGGTGCTAGGCCGATTACTAGATGGCCTATGAGTTCTTCTATTTTTTTTGCATTGTAAAAGGGTGGCATGTTGTAATATTTTTGTAGAAGGGTGTCGATAAAGTTTGCAGTTTTTAGGAGGTATGGTGCGCCTTCTTCGCTTATAACTGCGTCTTGTACTTTGAGTTCGAGGATTTGTTCATCGTTTTTTAGGGGGTTTCCGTGGATGTCGTGGGTGTAGTCGAGTTCTTTTAGTTTATCTATGGATACTTTGATTTCTTTTGGTTTGAAGTGGGTTAAGGGCGCGTCGGTAGCATCAAAACGTACTGTTCCGTCTTTGAAAACATATATGTCGTGTTTTGCCCTTAAAATTCCTTTAATTAGGGGTTCGGGGGTTTTTGTTTCACTTAAAAGTCCTTGGACCCCTTTTACTAGCGATGGTAAGCCGCCGATTTTTTTCCTTAGGTTTTCAAGTTCTTCTTCGAGGTTTGTTTCTTGCTTTGAATAAGGGCGAGATTCGCCTCCACATTTAGGGCATATAGTTGCGTCTGAGACGGTTCCACAATTGATGCATGTGTTGCGGATTCTAGGCTTTTTACCACATTTTGGGCAATTTATTTTGTAGGTAGTATGACCGCATTCACATTCTTTTCTAACAATTTCTATCCAAATTTTCCTCTTTTTAGAAGCGTCGATAATGTTTCTTGTTTTCCCCCCTGCCATCCCAACTGGAAAAAGACCGTGTACTGGGGGGGACATTGTCCTTTTTTTCGCTTTTTCCGGTCTACCCATCCTCGCCCCTATATATATCCCACTAAATTTGTCTTTTATTGGGAAACTTGCTAGATGCTTAACTATAGAAAGAGAAGAGTTTTGAGTTTGGTCTATAAGATCGATTTTTGTATCGATATTCTTCGAAATTCCTAGTGTTGCTGAGAGTGTTGGAGCGTGCTCTTCGAGAATTATCGTGCTATTTTCGTTTTTGTGGGGTATCATGAGATTTTCGAGTATGTTTTTTATTTTTTGAGAAAAAGGGCCTTCGATTTTCGTTATAAAATCTTTTGAAAACTGTTTTTTATTTTCTACGATCCACTGGCGTAGCATGAAAACATCTTTTTCTGTTAAGTTGTTCCAAAAATAAGTGTAGGAGGGATGTAGGGGGATTTTAAGTTTTAGGGATATTTTTAGGGATTCTACTGGATCAGGTTTAGTTTTTAGGGGGTCTTTTATAAACTGTATGAGTTTTTCTTTTTCAATTTCTATTTCTTGGGCGGCGTTTTCTATGTCATTTTGGAAAAGTTTTGTTATGGTTTTTTGTAGTTCGCTGCACCATATTTCTTTGGTAAAGCTTGAGGGCATAAGAGGATGATTGTTTTCTAGAAACTCTCCAAATCCTACGAGGATATCTCCTAAAAAAAGAATTTCTTCTACGCTATTTACCAATATGGTTGCTTCTTTTTCGTCTTTTATTTCGACCACTGTTCCATCGTTTAGTTTAACAATCGGACCTTCTATTGTGTCTACAGGCATAACTATGGCGCCTTTTCCCGGTCTTTCAGTAACTATATGGGTTCCTGGCGCTAAAAAATCCTCAAGAATGATCATAGTGGCTGGGTTTAACCCTACCGCCGAAAGACCCGTGTTTCTTGAACGACCATATCGCAAGCGAAACCCGCCGATTTTCGAGGGATGACAAAAAATAGGTCTTCCAACTATAACATCTTCAAGATATTTTTCAACGGGCTTAATTTCCGTCGTTTCTTCTCCTTCTTTTTCATTTCCGTTTACTTTTGCTCCTTTCCTCTTTTCTGCAAGCTCTTTTAGCCAATCCCAACCCGTTAATCCAACCTTTTCAATTAGGTTTGTGATTTTGTGTGCCCTACCGACGATTCCATCGTTGATAACAAGACAAGCTCCACCCCTGACTCTGTTAGTTTCTACTCTTTCAAGGTCGCGATGACCCGAAACTTCAACTTGCTCTGTAGGCTCGCCTGTGACTTCAACGGGTAAACGTTCCGCGGCAAACTTTATGTCTTCGGGGGGTACAGGTATCTGTACATGGCCTACACGGGAATATAACGCGATTTCTTCGATTACTCGTTCTACCTCTTCTGCTTTCGGAAGGTAACGGTTAAGGTGTAAACGTTGTCTTATGTAGTCGCCTATCAGTACAGCGATAGCGGTTTCAGTACCTCCCGCAGCTCTTATTGGTCCTGCAAAGTATATGGCTAAATAACGGCTTCCATCAGGATTCTTTTTGATTTTTACTTTGGATATTCCTTCTTGGGGAGCTGCCGTAAGCCCTTCGGTTAAAAGGGATAATGCCGCCCTTATTGCTATATCTGCGCCTTTTTCTTCTTCAAATGCGCCAAAACGCCCTAAAACTATTTCTTCAGAGATTTTAAAAGCTATTTCTTCCCTCGACATTTTTTCCTCTTTTATTCTTCTTATAGCATTTGCAATTCCTTTCGGACCCACCAAGCCTTCGACTCTTGCAGCGATGTCAGAAGCAGGGTGTGTTTCTACTTCGGGTTCTTTTGCGTTTAATTTCGCTCGAGTTGCGATGTCATACAAAATGTTTGTTTTTGAAGATAGTTCATCGAAATATTTTTTTGTGCGGAGACTCATTGCAATATTTGAACTCATGATCCATCTACCAACTAACTCGAGCTAAAGAACATGCAATAAACATTATATTATAATTGTCATCCTACTTTTTTAACAGTCATGTTATGGAAAATATTTTCTGGTGAACTGTGTTGAGAAAAAAGGTTGGAGTGTTTAAGTATTTTAGTGTCATTTTTGCGTTAATGATTTTAGTGACCTCTTTTACTTTGATAACCGCTTTTGCCAAAGCAAGTGATTTTAAAACAAGTCAAAAGGAATTAAAAGGGGAGGAAAAAATTGTTGTTCTTTTTGACGAGGCACATGGCCAGAAAATTAATTCAAGCCTTATGAAAAAGGCTTTGGAAGCAATTAATAGCTCAGAAAATTATGAGGTCTATCTCAACGATAAACCACTCTCATATACTAACTTGTATGGGGTTGATATTTTAATAATAACAAATCCTTCAAACACAAGTACTTTTTCTTCAGATGAAAAATTGGCTGTCGAAAAGTTTGTTACCACTCTTAACGGTAGCCTTTTTCTTTTAAGTAATCCTGTTAATTTATCATCACCTTATAGTGGTACTGCTTCTTCCTTAAACTCCCTCCTTCAAACTTTGGAGATTAGCGAACTTTTAGGGTTTGCAGGAGGCGTTCATACAAATGTCATAATAGATCCAGTTTTAGTGAAAAATGAACCGTTCTCGTATATCTTAGTTAATAGGTCTAATTTTAGGGATTTGACTTTTGTTAATGAGCCTGAGAATGTGGATTCTTTGCTCGTATATTCTTGTAGCTTAAGAGGAACACTACTGGCAACAGTAGCTACAGTTAATTTAACAGCTTATGTTTTAAACGCTGATTATGAAGTTTCTGGGGCGGATGGGGAACCTGTATGGCTTCAGAAACATATTGTCGGTAACGATACTAGAATGCTTTTATGCGGGTCTACTATAATGTTTAGCGACCTCAATGTATCGGGAACAGATAAATCATGGTTTGAAAGCGAAAATAACGGCGTTTTATGGAAAAACCTGATTGAATGGTTGGCGCATAAAACGCCTATAATCGTTCCAGAGAAGGAGGATAAGCTTCCGAGAATGGATCTTATCATCATAATAATTTCTTTTGCGATGTTCGGGGTCACAGCGCTTTCCAGGTATAAGATAAAAGCTTTAGAAGAAGAACCGATTAGCGCCGTATTAGAGCGTATGCGTGAAAAGAAAAAAGAAACAAAAGAAGAAAAACCAAAACCAAAAATTAAGAAGAAGAGGAAAAGAAAAAGACGTTAATAAGAAGCAAATGAAGGGCTAAAGAGCAATATAAGCAGGTTTAAGTTTTTCTTTTAAGTTCTTCTAAGGAGATTATGCATGGAACAGTTCTTATTAGCCTCCAAATAGAGATTAGTATTGGGCAGAGGCATAATAGGAGTCAAACCATCGGGAATATACATCGACTTCCTCATCGATTCTACGTATATGCTCTACTGTGGCTTCTAGTTTGCATTTCCCGCACCTTACTTTTCCAATATTTAATTTTCTATCAATTTCAACCTTGACTGTTTTTTCACCACAAGAAGGGCAAACAAATATACGGGGAAGAATTTTAACAGGTCGTTTTACTACTTTACGGGTGCGCCTTCTACCCAAAATAAGCACCTCCATTCTTTCTAATATTAATAGGTTGATCTAGGGGTACTCGCCAGTCTAGGCCGAATGTTCGGTATCCTAATTTTAGGATTATGCTTCCTCTTCTTTTATGTTCAGTTATATGTATCTTTTTTTCTATATTTTTTACTTTTTCAAGGGATATTTTAAGTTGCTCTGCAATCTCTTCGAGGAGCATCCAGAACTCTAAACCATACAGGATTAAGTCTAATTGATCATAGCTTATTCCAAGTTCTTCTTCGTCTGTTTGTCCTGGCCAAAGCCCTGCACTTGGAGATTTTGCCATAATTTTTTCAGGAACGCCTAAGGCTTTTGCTAATTGCCGCACTTGAGTTTTATAAAGGTCTCCTATTGGAAGTATATCCACTCCCCCATCCCCATATTTTGTGAAATATCCCGTAGCTATCTCGCTCTTATTGCCCGTGCCCACTACGAGGCGACTCAAGGTGTTAGCGTAAGCATAGAGTATCATCATACGTGTTCTAGCTTTTATGTTTCCAAAAACAATCTTTTCGTTTTCTAAATTTAACCCAGAACAAGCCTTTTTAACAGATGCTAGGATTGGGGATATTTCGATTATTTCGTATTGAAGGTTAAATTTTTCACATAAAGATAAGGCATCTTCAACGTT
>JAEOSI010000216.1 GCA_016840425.1 Candidatus Wukongarchaeum yapensis | reverse complement strand
TAAAACCGTTGCACGTTCAAACTCAAGGTTTTGGGCTGCTTTCTGCATCTCTCCTGAAAGTTCTTCGACCAATTCCCCCACATTTCCCTTCAGGAAAAGACAAAACTGATCCACCAACTGCTTATAATCTTTCTTGCCTACCAGTCCGACACAAGGCCCGCTACAAAGACCTAAATAATACCTAAGACAAGGACGTTTTCTAACCCTCTTTTTAGTAGAAATATCATGTTTACAGTTCCTAACAGGAAAAAGGCGATGAGCAACCTTTAACGTCTCTCTCAAAGACTTAACATTGGTATAAGGGCCAAAATACCCAATCTCTTCATCTTCCTCCAAACTACGCGTGATAACTGCTGTAGGAAACTCCTCACCTAAAGTAACTTTAACAAAAGGATAACTCTTATCATCAACAAATTGTATGTTAAAAGACGGTTTATACTTCTTAATCAAATCAATCTCCAAACTTAACGCTTCAACCTCACTATTCGTTACAATGTAATTGATATCCTTTATGTTTTCTACAAGTTTCTGCGTCTTTGGGTCGAAAATATTTTTAGAAAAATAGGAACGCACCCTCTTCACAAGAGAGACAGCCTTACCTACGTAAATAACCCGTCGATTCTCGCCGAGAAAAAGGTAGACTCCCGGTTTGTTTGGAAGCCTGGAAATCTTTCTTCGAAAATCCTCGTCAATAGCAATAGGGCCAAAGTCCAACATAGTGCCCCCAAACTGCCTCTCAACAACTAATCTAAAACAGTAAATTTGAACATAAGTAGCCAATAAGCCCTTAAAAACCCGTCCTTTTAAAAAATGAATAGAGGCATCTGATTTTAAAATCAGCTTTCTTCAGCCTTAAAAGTAGGCACGGTCGTTTTAACTCTTACACTTGCTTGCCCATAAAAGCCATTGTCCCCTAATACTAACATTTTTTGAAGATACTGCCCTGTGTAGCTTTTTTCTACTGTTGCTACCTCTTCTGGTGTTCCCTCAGCAATAATTCTCCCTCCATTATCTCCTCCTTCGGGGCCAAGATCAATGATCCAATCTGCAGACTTAATCACGTCAGGATGATGCTCTATGATGACCACAGTATTACCCTTATCAACAAGCCTATTCAACACATTAAGCAGTTTTTGAACATCAGCAAAATGCAAACCAGTGGTAGGTTCATCTAAAATGTAAATAGTTTGTCCTGTGCTTCTTTTGCTTAATTCTCTAGATAGTTTAATTCTTTGTGCTTCGCCTCCTGAAAGGGTTGTTGCTGGTTGTCCCAGTTGTATATATCCCAAACCAACATCCATTAGTGTTTTTAAAATCCTCTTAATTTTCGGGATATTCTCAAAAAATTCAAAAGCCTCATCAACAGTCAAATCAAGGACATCAGCAATGTTTTTCCCCTTATACATTATCTCCAAAGTCTCTCGGTTGTAGCGCTTTCCTTTACATTCGCATGTTACATAGACACTTGGAAGGAACTGCATCTCCACCTCTATAAATCCATTACCCCTACAATTCTCACACCTACCCCCTCTAACATTAAAACTAAACCTACCCGGCCTATAACCCCTCTTCTTGGGTTCAGGAAGCGAGGCAAAAAGGCTTCTAATATGATCAAAAACCTTCGTATATGTCGCTGTGCAAGACCTCGGTGTCCTACCTATAGGGCTCTGATCGACAAGAATCACCTTATCAACATATTTAACACCCTCAATTTGGTCATGGTCGCCTGGCTTTTCAGGTGAATGATAAAATCTCCTTGCAAGACTTTTATACAATATCTCATGAACCAAAGTAGATTTTCCGCTACCTGAAACGCCTGTAATACACATGAAAACCCCCAAAGGTATCGATACATCAATGTTTTTCAAATTATGTTGACTTGCTCCCCTAACAGTTAAAAACTGGCCAGCAGGCTCCCTACGCTTCTTAGGAATGGGTATTGAAAGTTCATTGCTCAAATATTTACCCGTTATTGATTTTGGATTCTTTTTAAGATCCTCAGGCGAACCTGTAGTTACAACATATCCCCCATTAACCCCTGAACCAGGTCCCAGCTCTAAAATGAAATCTGCTGCCTCAATCGTCTCCCTATCATGCTCGCAAATAATCACCGTGTTACCTTGATCCCGCAACTTCTTAAGCGTATTTATAAGTTTAATATTATCCCTCATATGAAGCCCTATACTCGGCTCATCAAGACAATAAATACACCCAACCAACGCTGAACCTATCTGCGTAGCTAACTTAATCCTCCTCGATTCACCTCCCGATAAGGTAGCAGAAGCCCTATTAAGCGTCAAATAGTTCAATCCAACGCTTTCCAAAAACGTTAAACGATTATTTAACTCTTTCAAGATTTGACGCGCTATCTTCATCTCCCGCTCACTCAATCTTTCCGCTAGTTCATTAAAAAATTTTAAAGCCTCACCAATGCTCATCTCAGAAACATCATGGATGTTCTTCTCAGTAATTCTAACAGCTAACCGCTCAGGACGCAACCTTCGCCCTTTACACGTAGGACAAGGAGTTTTGCTCATATACTTCATTATCTCATGTCTAATATAGTCAGACTTAGTCTCCCTAAAACGCCGCTCCAAATTGGGAATAACTCCCTCAAATCTCCTTTCAGTACTGTAACTAAAATTTTCCCCCTTAAAACTGAAGTTAATCCTCTCATCAGACCCATACAGAAGAATATTTTGTTGTTTTTTTGAAAGAAGTTCAAAAGGAGTATCAAGAGAAAAACCATAATGTTTCGACAAACGCTTCAAAATTTTACCATACCACGCAGTATCAGGGCTAAACCAAGGTTTAAAACATCCCTCAGACACGGACTTCGACTTACCAGGCACAATAAGGTCTGGGTCTATTTCCATCGTAAATCCTAAACCATTACACTCAATACAAGCACCAAAAGGGCTGTTAAAGCTAAAGGATCTAGGCTCAAGCGCATCATAACTTATACCACAATCAGGGCAGGCATACTCCTCGCTAAAAGAAAACTTTTCTCCATCCTTTTTTTTGATTAACACAAGACCCTTCCCATATCTTAACGCAATCTCAACCGAATCAGCTAAACGTTTCCGCACTTCCTCCTCTTTTTTAACCACCACTCGATCAACAACAACCTCAATATCATGCTTCTTATACTTCTCAAGGCTGATCTCTTCTTCAAGACTAAAAATCTCTTCATCAACTTTTACTCTAACAAAACCTTCCCTCTTCAAACTATCAAAAAGATCTTTATACTCTCCTTTCCTCCCCCTAACAACAGGGGCTAATACCTCAATTTTCGCTCCCTCTTCCAATCTATCAAATATTAAATCTACAATCTGGCTTACCGACTGCCTTTCAATCTTTCTCCCACACTCATAACAGAACTGAATCCCTACCCTAGCAAAAAGAAGACGCAAATAATCGTAAATTTCTGTGACAGTACCAACAGTTGATCTAGGATTTTTGCTTGCAGCTTTTTGATCTATAGAAATCGCAGGGGAAAGCCCCTCGATGTATTCAACGTCAGGCTTATCCATCTGCCCTAAAAATTGTCTCGCATA
>JAEOSI010000215.1 GCA_016840425.1 Candidatus Wukongarchaeum yapensis | reverse complement strand
TAATAATAACCTCTAGCTCGTAGTTATGACCGTGTAATCGCTCACAATAGCGCGTACCGACCACAAAGTGAGCGCAAGCAAACTTAAATCCTTCTGGCCCCAAACGAACAGCAAAAGTTTTATCCATATGGCTTTTCAATCATTAACCCTCCGTTTAAATTTCTATACCAGCGCTTTTTACAGTTTTCTCTACTATACTTTTAACGGCAGAATAGGCAGGAGAATCTTCAGGAATATCAAGCAAGTTTTCCCCGTCAAGACTGAACTCCATGACCTTTGAATCATAAGGCAAAGAACCAGCATAAGATAGCTTATTCTCTTCAGCATATTTTTTCAAAGAAGCTTCAATTTTCTCTGAAACCTTGTTTCCCACAATGTAGACGTTTTTAAAATTTACTTTCACTTTCTTAGCAATTTCCAGTATTCGTTTTATTGTTTTTAACCCGGGTTTTGTGCCATCAGTAATGAGGTAGAGTATATCGATGTCTCGCTGGGTTCTTCGATTTACATGTTCAAGTCCTGCTGGCATATCAGCCAAACTTATGTCATAATTTTCTGATAAAGTGTCAAGAATTCGAGTCAAAAGAGAATTTAAGCTACAATAGCAACCGCCTCTTTCAACGCTACCCATCTCTATCAAGTCAAAATCATGTTCTTCAGACAATATTTGAAAAATCAATCCTTCAAGATACCGATCCTTTGATATTCCAAGGGGTATGCGATGCATATTTTCCTTCATTTTCATCGATATGTCTCCCACAGAAGCAGGAACCTCAACGCCTAAGATATCAGCCATATTAGCGTCTGGATCGGCATCAGCAACTAAAATATCGTACTTTTTACTCGCATCTTTTTTACTAGTGTCTATTAAAGTTTTTAAAACGAGGGCTAAAAACGTGGTTTTACCCACACCGCCTTTGCCCGACACTGCTAAAACTTTACCCTTTTTTCTTCCACTCAATACCTTTTCACCCACCATCTAAAAAAAGAAAAAAGTCCATTTTTAAAATCTTTAGGTAAGAATCAAGGAATTAAACGGGATTGAAAGTTTATAAATCTCTATATTTCGAAACTTAAAAGTGCTAAAACTGTAAAACTTATTTGTTTTTAAGTTTCAGTAGGTAAAAAAAGAGAGAAACTGTTAACGCAAGACTATTGCGCGTAAAACATCGATTTTTGAAATGATGCCTAAACTATCTTTTCCGCGAACAAGAACGGCAGGATAGCCCTCCTCTACAATCAGCGTATAAACATCCTCTAAGGAAGCGTCAGCATCCACTATGGGGAAAGGTTCGTCCATACATTCCCTGATCCGCATGGAAAGTTTCTCCTCCCTTTTATCCTCTTTTCCAAGATGTTTTAACAATATTCTTTCAGTTATAGAGCCCACGATTTCCCCTTTCTTTTCAATAACAGGAATCTGCGAAAAAGAATACATCTGCATAACATCCAAAACATGGGAAACAGTATCATCAGGAGAAACCGCAATCAAAGGAAACTTAGCCAAATCACCCGCCTTAATAACTTTCAAAAAGCACCACCTACATAAACAAAAACCAGCGCCACTAAAAAAATTTAACCCCATAAAAAAATCCTAAAAAAAGCTATTTTACCTTTAAATAACAGTAGAGATTTTCTCTTCTATTGACAAAATTTACATTTTTTAACTTCCATAAAACCTTTAGTTTTATAAGTTAGTATTTTTCGCGCTAACTTTCATATCATTTCGGGCGGCGGTATTGCTTTCGCGGTTAAGTGCTTTTTGATAGCTTCCTTGTCTACACGATTAAGGGATGCTACAACCATCACAGCTATGGAGTATATTGCGGACATTATTAAAAGGGAGGGCGTGTATATCAAAAGGGAGGGCGCGAAATCTTTCTGCCTATTGATTATTATACTGCTTATATAGGGGCTTGGGATGTTTCCCACTGAAAAAGCTAAGGCTATATTTGCCGATGCTGTTCCCCGATAATCTTCTCCTACAAGATCCATCATTAAACTTTGGATCAATGGGTTTGCCACATTCATAAGGGCACCGCGTGCGATGAAAGCGATAATCGCTAGGGTTAAATTTTGGGTAAATGCAAGGTAGATAGCGCAAATAATTGCAGCGATTTCCGTTAAAGCCATGGTAGGTATACGACGTATAGATCGCGAAATAAGAGGAGCAACAAAGTTTCCTAAAGCCATAAATACTTGCTGAACGGCGAAAATTAATCCTATAGTTCCGATTTCAACGTTAAAGCGATCTTCGAAAAATAACATAAAGAAAGGGACCATAAAACCTGCCCCTAGTCCAAGAAAGAGGCTTATAAGAACAGGTTTCCAAGCCATATTTTGGCCCAAAAACCCAAAAATTCCCCCCTTAGCATCGCCGCTACTATTATCAATCTTTCCAGAATCTGATTCTCTCTCAAAAACGTCTTCATCCGATGAATCTTTCACTTTATTTCTACTAGGAACGCGTTTGTGCCTTATAGTGAAAGCTATAACACCCGCAATCAGATTAAAAAGGGCAAAAATCAGGACAGTAAACCGGAGTCCTTCCAAATCAAACTCTATATTCATAAGTTGGAAAGCATAAAGCAGACCGTTTCCTACGGCAAAAAACGCCAAATTAGTCCCATAAACTATGGAGTAAGCTAGATCTTTCCCGTATCCTGTAGTTCTATCAGCGATTATAGCGGAAAGGCTTGGAGAAAACAAAGGATAACTTGAATAAAGCAATAAGCTGCCTACTAACAGCCCTTGCCAATTACTAGCAAAATATAGGAGAAAGCCCCCGATAGCAGAACTGACTGATCCGACCCTTATTAAAAGAATACGGCTAAACCTATCAGCAAAAATCCCTGAGGGAAGGATTAGTAAAACACTTAATACATATGTAAGAGTGAGGATAAGCCCATAAAAAGTAACATCCTCTCTGCCTATTACGGCGTAAATATAAAAGGGAAGGATTATGAAAATTATACCAAATCCCGAAGAACTGAATACTGTAGAGAAAAAGATTTTAGTCAGAGAGGAGTCTCTGAAAAAACCTCTCACACCGTACTCTGGTTCACCTTCTTCCAAAAGAAACACCAAAAAAACATTCGAAAAAAGACTTTTGAAGGATTAAAGCAAATTATAAAAAAAATATAACAACAAAAACAATAGATAAATTAATAAGGGTTTTTCTTAAAACATTTTGAAACTTTTGATCGAACAACACTAGCATCCTATCTTTATCATTTAATTCCTCATTAAACATAGAATAAATTAAATAAGAGAGAATAACTAAATTAAAAATGAGGCGTTAGAGTTTGGAAGGTGGAAATAGAAGACGCGGAGGAAAAAAAGAAGAAAATGTCGATGAAGACCTCTTCGAATATAGGTTAGAAAGGGACGATGTTCTTGAAACAAGTCTCATAGAGGATTTAGGAAAAGCTCTTAGAATAGCTCGAGAATCCCTAGAAAAGGCCAAAGAAATCAATGCAGATCCAAGCATTATAGGAAATCTATCCATGCTCATAAAAAGACTCGAACGAGTCATGAAAAGATACAAAGAAATCAGCGTATAAAAAACCAAAATATCCGACAACAAATT
>JAEOSI010000214.1 GCA_016840425.1 Candidatus Wukongarchaeum yapensis | reverse complement strand
GTAATTCTCTTCTATAGTTTGAACATCGTTCTTATCATTCATGCATTTTCCATTCTTTTTTGCTGGGTTGGCTTTTTACATATTATAAAAACATAGATTTCACAAAGCTTTAAAACTCTCTTAAACTATTGTAAAACCATAGGAGATTTTTTGGAAAAAGCTCGTTTTAAAGTTAATTTTCACTAAAAAATCCTATTATTTCTAGTTTTTACTTGAAGGGGCGTAAGTTTTATGTCTTCGTCTACGGCTTTGGAAAAACGTTTAAGGTCGCCTATTTCAGTGGTTCTTGGGCATATTGATACGGGTAAGACTACCTTGCTTGACCGTATTAGGAATGTTGGTCGTGAGGTGGAGCGGTCAGTAGCAGCACGGGAAAGTGGAGGTATTACGCAGCATATTGGCGCTTCTTTTCTTCCTAGAGAGACGATAGAAACAATCGCTAAAGATCTTCTTGCAAGTTTTAAAATCAAGCTTACCATACCGGGCATTTTGTGTGTGGATACGCCGGGTCACGCTGCTTTCTTAAATTTAAGGGCTCGTGGCTCTTCAGTGGCAGATATTGCCATTTTGGTTGTCGATGTAAGGTCGGGATTTCAAGCTCAAACTTATGAATCTATGCGCTTGTTAAAGGATAGAAAAACACCTTTTTTAGTGGCTGCTAATAAGCTTGACCTCGTTCCGGGATGGAGGAGCGAGGGGTTTGGGTCCTTTTTAGGCTCTGTAGATTCGCAAGAAAACGCTGTTCAGAATGAGTTAGATCAACGGTTATACGAGCTTATAGGGGAGCTTGCCCAAGAAGGTTTTGAGTCGGAAAGATATGATCGTGTACAAGATTTCACAAAATCTGTGGCAATAGTTCCTATAAGCGCAAAAACGGGGGAAGGTGTACCCGATCTCCTCGTAATTTTAGCGGGGCTTACACAACAGTTTTTAAAGAAACGTTTGTCCCTTGCTGAAGGTCCTGCTAAAGGGGTTATTTTGGAGGTTAAGGAGGAGACAGGAATAGGGTTAACCATAGACACCATTATTTATGATGGAATCATGAGGAAGGAGGACACAATAGTTACAGGTGGGTTATCTGGCCCTATCACGACCCGTATTCGATCCTTGTTACTTCCAAAGCCTTTGGACGAGATCCGTGATCCCCGTGATAAGTTTACGTCTGTTGAGGAGGTTACTGCTTCAGCGGGGGTAAAGATCTCTGCTCCAAATCTTGAAGGGGTTATTGCTGGAGCGCCTGTTTTTGTTGTTCCTGAAGATGAAAGTGTTGAGAATTATGTTTCGAGAATTTCTGAAGAAGTTTCCATGGAGCGCTTTGAATCCAGTGCCCTTGGGGTGGTGGCGAAAGCAGATACTTTGGGCAGTTTAGAAGCTTTAGCTAAAATGCTTAAAGATGAGAACATACCTGTAAGCGTGGCGGGTGTTGGTCCCGTTTCCCGAAGAGAGATTGTTGAGGCAGAAGTTGTACGGGAAAACGATCCTCTTTTAGGGGCAGTTCTTTGTTTTAACGTGAGTATTTTGCCTGAAGCCCAAGAAGAGATCGAGCAGTCTGATATGAAAGTTTTCTTAAACGACGTAATCTATCGCTTAGTGGATGAGTATAAGGATTGGCTTAGAGAGGAGGCGGAGAGGTCTAAAAAGGAAACCTTTGAAACTATTACAACCCCTGGAAAGATTAAGGTTTTACCGGGTTTTGTCTTTAGGAAAAGCAAGCCAGCAGTTTTTGGCGTGGAAGTTTTAGGGGGAAAAATTAAGGCTAAAAAACGGTTAATTCGTCAAGATAATAAGCCCGCAGGCGTAATTCAACAAATTCAAGATAAAGGAGAAACTATACCTGAGGCGGCGAAAGGCCAGCAGGTAGCGATCTCTCTAAGAGGCATCACTATAGGTCGACAAGTGAAAGAAGGCGATATTCTTTTCATCGACATCCTAGAAAAACACGCAGGAAAGTTAAAAAAAGAGTACTTCTCATTCATGACAGACGACGAGATAAACGTTTTAGAAGAACTAATAGAAATAAAAAGAAAACAAGTCAACAAATTCTGGGCAACGTGAACTACTCCCCGCTATCACTGGGAGCTTCCTGATTCAACGACTGAACATGCCGAGATTTCTCTCGGTAGAGGTTCTATCTCCACAGGCGTAAATTCGGACAGTCCCTGCCCTAACACTTCTAAACCTCTTTTCAGAACTACAAACGAGGAGTTGTAGTCCCTATCAATTTCTAACCCACAGTAAGGACATTTGTGGATTCTTACAGACAAGCTTTTCTTTACTTCTTTTCTGCATCTAAAACATTCTTGCGTCGTCCCTTTTGGATTCACTTCTTTGATAAGAGGATAACGATTCAGATATCCATGTTTCTAATCCTCATATCAAGGAGAAAACAGCTAAAATCCAGGCTTCTAAAAGATGTTAGCGATGCTTTCCCGGAGGAAGAATTAAAACAGGAAAAAATAGTTGAGATATTCAACTTTTTGGAAGAAAAGGGGCTCATAATTAGAAAAAAATATGTAAGAAAACAAGCAAAATCAGTAACAAAAAACGGGGAAAAAACAGGGGAAGAAAAACTCGTCTCTTCGGAAGTACAAAAGGTTTATTTTATTGTTTCAGGTAATTATCAGGCTACAGATCTTGGAGAACGAGCTGCTAAACTATACACATCTCCAAAGATGATTGCAAAAATCCAAGAAAATCTCTCGAAGAAATTTAAAGGAGGAACAAAATAGTTTTACAATAGGTTTAACAAATAACAACAAATAAAAAAGGATGTAACTTCGTTTAATACACTTTAATATAGTAATGTTTAAGTTTCGTCATAATTTCTTCATATTTTGGTTCATGAAAGGAGATGATGTACGTTTGGTTAAGTTTCAAGTGAACTTTAATGATCCTGAAACAGGTAAAACCTTTAAAGCGCAAATAACAGAGGCGAAGGCAAAAAGCCTCGTAGGAGTAAAGATTGGCGATACTGTAGATGGAAAACTTTTAGGATTTGCAGGTTATGAGTTCGTTATTACCGGGGGTAGTGATAGGGATGGGACGCCGATGCGTCCTGATGTTCATGGCGGAGGACGAAACTTGGTGCTCTTATCCAATGGTCCAGGGTTTAGGCCTAAAAGAAAAGGCGAGCGAAGGAGAAAAAGGGTAAGGGGCAGCATGATAACAGAAGATACCGCTCAGATCAACATGAAAATAGTAAAACGTGGAAAGAAGAGCCTTGAAGAAATAATGACTAGTGTTGAAAAGGTTTCCGCTACAGCATAAACAAGCAAGTAAACAAGCAAGCAAGATCATTGCTAATTGTTTCTAAGTGTTAACTTCATCAGTTTTTAGGGAGTGTTAAGTTCTTGCCTAGAAATACTCAAAAAGGTGCTAAAAATCCCAGTAAGGGTGAAAAGGAGGAAGAGGTGCTTATCCAAGCAGAGTTTGATTTAGGGCTTATTGGTCATGTTGATCACGGAAAATCCACACTAGTAAAAGCTTTGAGTGGGAAGTTTCCAGATACTCATAGTGAAGAGTTACGGAGAGGTATTTCGATTCGTTTAGGTTACGCTATAGCAGATTTTAGAAAGTGCCCTGATTGTGAGCCC
>JAEOSI010000213.1 GCA_016840425.1 Candidatus Wukongarchaeum yapensis | reverse complement strand
AGCGATGAATATATTATGAGGAGAAAGGCAGCAGACATGGGTGTTCCTGTAATAACTAACCTACAAATGGCTAAAGCCATTGTTCGCGCTTTAAAAAGAGTAAAAGAAACAGGATTTAGCTTTAAAAGTCTTGATGAATACCATGGAAAACTACCTTTTACATATTGGCCTAAAGAGATTCCAACCTAATTTTTTCAAATTTTATAGCTAGCTACGTTCTAATAAAAAGACTTTTAAGTTGCGAAGAAGATTTTAAAATTGTTTTTTGCGGTTTTTGGAGGGAAATCGCAGCTAACAACACTGACCAACAAATGCTGAAAAAATGGTAATTTATTGTCATATCTTATAGTTATTATGGAAATTTTGATGTATTAACGGTATTTTGTTAGGAGATACAAAAACTGAAAGTCTTTACAAAGAAAGCAGAAAGAGGGAAAGAGTATGTTTAAGATAAGTGCTTTTGGGGCTGCAGGAGAAGTTGGTAGAAGTTGCGTGCTTATAGATGATGGAGAGCGGCGTGTTCTTCTTGATTGCGGCGTTAAAATTGTTCCAAAGGAGAGATCATTACCTCCTTCAGGAATAGAGGAGGTAGTAAGGGAGGAAGGTATTGACTCTGTTATTTTAAGCCATGCGCATCTGGATCATACAGGATATACTCCCCGCCTTTTCCAAGAGGGTTACAATGGTGTAGTACATGCTACGCCGCCTACACGAGATATATCCCATATTCTTTGGCTTGATCATCTTAAGATCGAGAAGGAAGAACATTATTTGACAAGTTTTTTAGAGACCGCTTTACTCTCTACGAGCTTGCATGATTATAGGGAAAAGTTCCGTGTATGCGACGGTGTGATTGCAGAGTTTTTTGATGCAGGGCATATTTTGGGTAGTTCGAGTGTTCTCCTTGATTGGGACGGTGTTCTTATATGGTATACAGGGGATATTAACACAAGTAAGACGCCTTTCCATGATGGGGCTAAGTTTCCTGATGAAGAGGATATTGACATCGTAATATCGGAAAGCACTAATGGAACCCGAGACTTCCCTTCGAGAAAGGTTGTAGAGGAGGATTTTGGAAGAGAGATTACAGAAGTTTTAGAGAGGGGAGGAAAAGTCATTGCCCCTTCTTTTGCTGTGGGGCGTTCTCAAGAAGTTGCAATGACAATCGCGCGATGGGTCGATATCAAAGGCCTTGATGCGCAGGTTTACCTTGACGGGATGATAAGATATGTAAACGAGATCTATTTGAATTATTTAGATGAAAAATGGGTTTCTCCAAGGTTTCTTTCATGGCTTAAGGACCAAGGTTTAAGTTCTCCTTTTGAAATGGAATACCTTCGAGAAATAGATGAAAGTATCAAGCGTAAAGAAGCTTTTAGGAAACAGATATCGAAAAATGCTGATCCTTGCGTGATAATAACTACTTCTGGAATGATGGAGGGAGGACCCGTACACTCCTATTTCAGGTATGCCTGTACTGATCCTAAAAATATGCTGGCAATAGTTGGTTTTCAGGTGGAGGGGACTTTAGGCAGGGAAATTATGGAAGGAAGACGGCAAATAGTAACGACGAACGGTTTTGGAAACGGATACAGTGTGGAAATTAAGTCGAAGGTTAAGAGATTTCACTTTTCAGGACACTCCCCCCGTCTAGGACTTCAAGAATATTTGCTTTTACTTGACGCTAAGAACTATTTATTTGTACACGGCGATTCAGAATCCTGTTACGCTTTGGAAAAATATGTAAAACATGAGGCAGTTCATTCAAACGGTGAAGTAAAAGCACTTAAACGCATAGAACCGGCAGTAATCCCCTCATAACAAAATTAGTAAATAAATTACTGTTTCCATTTATTTTGCTTTTTCAAAATATTAGGAGATTCTCTTCCTTTTCCAGTTCTTCCTCCTTTTATTAAGCTTTTTACTGGTAAAATTTTTAGATATTTTTTAGCGCTGACTTTTTGTTATGGTCTTGGGGTTTTTTTTATGAGTTTGCAATATGATTTGCCTAAAAATTGTAAGTATTCCAAAACTCATGAATATGTGCGCTTAGAAGCGGATAATAGTGTTACCATCGGGGTTACAGATTTTGCACAAAAACAGCTTGGTTCGATAGTGTATGTGGAATTACCGGAGACGGAGAGCGAATTTAATGCAGGGGAAAGTTTTGGGGTCATTGAGAGCGTTGAAGCAACCGAAGATCTTTATATGGTGGTTTCTGGCACAGTGATCGATGTTAACAAAGAGTTGGAAGAAATGCCAGAACTTGTCAACGATGATCCTTATGGAAAGGGGTGGATGATCAGAGTAAAGCCGCTTAATTTAGAGGAAGAGATGGGAAAACTCATGGATTCTGATGGTTATATGAAGTATATAAAGACGCTTGAAGAAAGGGCATAAAAGGAGAAGTTTTCTTGCGGTGTGAAGATGAAAATTAAAAATTTAGTTTAACATATTGTTTAATGGTGTTTTTAGCTATTATCATTGAGAAGATCATATTTAACGCTACGGAGAGGATCAAAGATCAATAAAAAAATTGTTAACACAATTTCTATTACAAAGAAGCAAGTGCAAAAATTGGCTGAAGAAACAGTAGATAGGTATCCTGTTGAGGCTTGCGCCCTTTTACTGGGGGTTTATCGGGGGGAGAAAGTCGTTGTGAAAAAAGTTAGAATAACAGAGAACGTTAATAATTCTTCTATCTCCTTTGCTTTGGATCCGAGTTTTGTTTACCGAGTTTTATTGGAAGGTGAAAGAATGGGATTAGAGATCGTTGGAATTTTTCATGCGCATCCGGCGTTGCCATATCCATCCTGTTCTGACAGGGAAGGGATGAAACTTTGGCCTGTTATTTGGTTAATTGCACAAAACGAGCCTAAGGAAGTTTTTAAGTTGTTTGCTTTTAAGCTTGGTAAGGAGGAGGAGGTCGAGGAGGTAATGGTAGAGGTGAAATAAATATGGAAACATTTACAGGAGCAAAACCATTTGTTAATGATTCATATTTTGAAAAGAAAAGAGGAGAAGCATTAATTAAATTAGAAAGTGAATTTAAATCCGGATCTATTGATGTCCCCCATAATAGAAATTATGAGAGGTTTTGCTACGCTTCCTCATTGCTTTACTATTCAGAGTTGTTATGGGCAATTTCAAAGGTTGAGTATAGGATTGCCTATATGGCATTTTGTTTTCAAAATAATGAATTGGGTAGAAAGTTATTTGACGATCTTAAGGCAATCGTTGAGATAGATCTTGCTTATATTCAATTTGGGAGTACAGAATGGTTTTGGGAACGTTGTCTTAATTCTTATGTTTTGCAAGTCGAACCAGAGAGAAGCAAGACTGAAGATAGGGTTTATGTTGATATGAAAGAGGCTTTACATATTGAAGAATTAAGGAATAAATTTTTTGTAGAATTAAAAAAGATTTTACAAAAACATCAGCAATTGGTTAGGAAATAGGAGATTTATTGAACATATTTTAGTGCTGTTAAGAGAATTTCTTTTAGAGCCGCCTAAAGATATAGATTATTGGGATTATGATCATTAATGCGGAGATTGTTGTAAAGATTATGAGTTGGTGGCTTATTTTTCTTTTGTCGTCTATAGC
>JAEOSI010000038.1 GCA_016840425.1 Candidatus Wukongarchaeum yapensis | reverse complement strand
AAATTTCTCCCGTATTTCTGAAATGGCATTTACAAGCTCTTCAATACTGTTTACTACACCTCTTTGCGTAATCCCGAAACTTGAATCGCCAAAATTAGGCTTTACTATTACAGGAAAACTAAAGGTTAGTTCAAACGTTGTGTCTTCAGGCTTTATGAAAAAGGCTTCTGGGACAGGAATTTCCATTTCTTTTGCAATACCGCGGACCAGCGACTTGTCATAACAGTAAGCGATACATTGGGGACCTGCACCCGTATAAGGAATGCCAAGGCTCTCTAGGAGAGCGGGTACGTGGAGCTCCTGTCTTGCAATGTTGTTATAACCCTCATCACATAGATTAAAGACGATATCTATTTTTGTCCTCATTTTCAATAGATCGTGGTAGAGAGTATCATGATTGGTAAGATATGTAAAATTATAGCCACCTACTTCTTTTAATGCTCCTTTCATTTGATCAATTGTATAAAAATCATCTTCGTCAAAGATACAAAATGGTTTTAAGATATCGGGTTTTGTAGGGTCGCCTAAGATGACAACTATGTTCTTTAACTTTTTTTTCCTTTTAACGCGAGTCCATTCTTTTCTGACTGCTGCTGTTAGAAGGATCCTTCTCTCCATCATTCCCAAATCCTGAGCTCTCTGTGAGTCAGATGATATAGAGCCATGGATTGTGATATCGCTGAAACCTGCTTCTTTCAGAAGTTCGGTCAAACTTTCGCGGTTGTAGAGTCTTTCTGCATAAAATTGATCCACGATAACGCCTTTTTCGACGTGATTAACGATCTCTCTTGAGATTAGCCTTTGCTTGTCCAGTGAAAGGGAACGTTCCCTGCAGACAAAATGATTTTTGTCTATCCATTCCCAAGACCTTGGCTGAAAATTTTCTCTCAAGTATTTCCCGTCAGAAACATCGAGAAGGAGGAGACCCCAAGGCTTTAGAACTCTGAAAACCTCTTTTAGAACTCTCATATCATTCTCGATTGTTTCAAAATAACCAAAACTATTTCCAAGGATCATAACATCATCAAAAGTGTCTGAGGGGTATGGAAGTTTTCTTGCATCCCCTTCTCTGAATTTAACGTTTAACCCTTCTTTTTTAGCTATGGATTTCGCCTTTTGGATCAGATAGTGTGAACGATCTAAACCATCAACATTTTGAAAATCTCTTTTTGCAAGTTCAAGAGAATGACGTCCCTGACCACAGCATAGATCTAAAATTCTATCTTCAGGAGATAACTTGAGAATCTCTGAGAATAAGTCAACTTCTCGTTTAGTGATGTTCTGATCATCTACCACATCTGAATCTGTTTTCAGATAGATAGCGTTAAAAATACGGCGCCACCAATCGGAACTAACATGAGCTTCAAGATCTGATACCGGGCCCAATATTTTTCTTTTTTGTTCGCCCTTTCCCCTGCTTGCTCGAGGCTTTTTGCGAGACATTTTCTTAGACATGGGGCTTCAGTCTTTAATTTTTTTCTGATATTTTTGCTTTGGGTTTAAAAAAACTTTCGTTTCACTAAATTTAAAAATATTTGCGAAAGGAGTTAATTTGTAAAAGTTTGTAAGACTATTTTAAAGTAGTTATTTTTGTTTCTTCTAAAGCTTTTTTTATCATGTTTTTAGAGGGCCAGCCTTTAGCACCTTCGTCCGTTAAATACATTCGACAAGTCAAGCCGTAATCTTTTCTTTGCCCTGCTTTTGGATCCACATCCTTACCGTTAATCTTGATAGTAGGAGATCCAACAAACTTGAGTTCTTCTGCTTTTCCTTCGTCTTCAACCAAGATTAATTCAATTTCGACATCTATGCCCTCCTCTTCTAATACTTCTCTCAAAATCTTCTCTGCTTGTTCATGTGTTGGACATCCTTCAAAATATAAAAGTTCTATTTTCATTTTTTCAAAACCTCTCAAAGAAAAATCTTAAACTAGATAAACTGGAACTTTACTTGGTTAGAAGCATGATTATTTACTTTTTTAAAAACAAAACAAATGAAAGTTTTATTAACGATTTTTTATAAATTTTTGGATTTTATCTACTTTTTGCGAAAAAAAACGTTTTAATATTTTTTATTTATTGTTTTTTCAACAATCGAATTTGCATCGTTTTTGCGAAAAAGATATGTTCTCTTGTTTTAGTTTTTATTTGGTTGATTCGTGAGGTTTGTTAAAATGGATGAGAGTAAGAGTATTGTTGTTCTCGGAGGCGGAGTTGGGGGAGTTGTGGCTGCTAGCAAGTTGCGCAAGAAGTTGGGGAAAGAACACAAGGTTTTTTTGGTTAATCGGCGTTCTGAACACATTTTTTATCCATCGATTCCGTGGGTAATGATAGGTGATAGGGAACCTTCAGATATTTCCAGAGATTTAAGTCGCTTAGAGAAAAAAGGTATAGAGTTTTTAAAAACCGAGGTAACAAATATAGATCCTAAAGGTGGCGTTGTAAAATTAAAGGAGGGCGATGATCTTTCTTATGATTACCTTGTTATTGCTCTTGGGGCAGATTTAGTGCCTGAAAAGGTGGCAGGTTCAAAAGATTTAAGCGAAGTGTCTGATGGTGTTTATAATTTTTACAATGTAATGGAAGTTGTAAGGTTAAGGGACGGTTTAAAAAGTTTTGATAGTGGAAAAGTTGTTGTTTTGGTTTCAGGTCTGCCTTATAAGGGCGCTGTAGCTCCGTATGAAGCAACATTTGTTTCAGAACATTTCTTCAGGAAGAGAAAGTTGAGGGATAAAGTCTCCGTACACTTGTTCATTCCAGAACCTGCGCCGTTAGTGGCACCTGTTACAGAAAAACTTTTCGAAAAACGGGACATCGGTTTTACTCCAAATGCCTATGTGGATTCTGTGAAGCTTGAGGAGAAAGAGATTGTTTTTAAAAATGGGGAGAAGGAAGAGTTTGATCTCCTCATCTTAATACCTCCCCATCAATGTCCTGAAGTGATTGAAAAAGCAGGGTTGACTGATGAAACGGGCTGGGTACCTGTAGACAATGAAATCTTGAAAACGGAAAAATATGAAAATGTTTACGCCGTGGGGGACTCGAACTATATAGAGCTTCCTGCAGGCGGGTTTTTGCCGAAGGCAGGGATTTTTGCCCATAGACAATCTGAAGCAGCTGTAGAGGATATGGTGGCGGAAATAAAAGGCAAAGAATCTAAGAAAAAATTCGACGGGAAAGGAATGTTTGTCATCGAAGCTGGCGGAGGAAAAGGAATTTTTGTAACAGCTGAATTTTTCAAACCTGAGCCTGTTGTAAAGACCAAGAGACCGCGTGTCAGTAGAATGTGGCATTTAGGGAAAGTTATGTTTGAGAAATACTGGCTGAGACACTGGTTCTAAAAAAACAGGAGACACTTTAAGCGGATTCTTTAGGTTAAAAACTTTAGTTTTCCCCTCTTCTTTTTATTTTTTGTTTTTTTTTAGTTTCTAACATTTTTTGTTAATCGAATTATTTTTTAATTTTGACCATTCTTTATTTTTGGAAGGTGTTTTTTAGATGGGGTTTGTTGTTGATATGCATGCTCATACTTTTCCTGCTTCTCGTTGTTCTCGTTTGAGGGTTCCTGAATTGCTTTCTAAAGCTTCTGCTGTTGGTTTGGATGGGATTTGTGTTACTGATCATAACACTTTTAGTGGCGGTAGAGAAGCGCTTAAACTCCAAGAAGCTTATGATATCAAGGTTTTTTTAGGGATGGAGGTTGACACGAGAGAGGGACAGGTTTTGGTTTTTGGCGTGGAGGAAGAAATTCCTATCTATTTGCCTATAGTTGAGATTTTAGATTTTATACATGAACGGGAGGGCGTAGTTGTGGCTGCTCACCCTTTTAGACCCCTCATAGGTTTAGGTGACTTGGTTTATGAAGTGAAACTTGACGGTATTGAGGTTTTAAACCCAAACTGTACTCCTGATGAAAATTTTAAGGCGAAAACTGCTGCAAAGATTTTGAAAATAGCAGCAACAGGTGGGAGCGACGCCCATACAAAAGATAGGATTGGAACTTTTGCTACAAGCTTTGAAAAAGAGATTGAGGATGAAGAAGATTTAGTCTCTGCAATCAAAGAAAATCAGTGCAAGCCGATAAAGTTTCTTAAAAAACATTGAAAAAACGGTAAGTAGAGTAAAATTCCCGGTTTAAACGGGATTATTTGTTCCATATATTTTCATTCAAAGCATGTGAAATTATATCGAAATATTTTTCAAATCCTAATTTCCGATATACTCTTTCACCCATTTCCGATGCCTGAAGTACTCCAACTCTGTAGCCCGATTTATACGCATCAATTAACGCTGCTCTGCTTATGGCAAAAGCAAATCCTCTATTTCTATATTCAGGCAAGGTTGTTACGGTATGAACACCTGCGACTTCCGAAGAAAGATATAACATTAAAGTTGAAACAGTTTTTCCATCAGAAATACCTATGTAAAATCTAGGTTCGCCCTCTAAAAGCAAGCAATTGAGCAGTTCAAAATCTACTTCTAGGTTAAAAACTAATGAAACATTCCTGCTCCATTGTTTAAGAGATTCTTCGTTATCAACAATTTTAACAGTAAAGTTATCTATATCTGTTGTTTGATTTTTTAGATTTTTTAAATCTACAGCCATCCCAGACTGGTAATAAACTTCTAAAAACCCATTCTTTTCAAGAATACTACCCAAATCTTTAGGTCGCGTCATTGGTCCGATTGTCCAAGCATTGGGCGCATTTCCTTCTCGAACTAATTTTATTACATTTTTTATTTCAAATTCTACGTCAAGTTTTTCAAAATTTGCTCGAAATATAACACTAGGCCAATTGGCATGTTTAGCCAAAACCCAGCTTATTTTATCATCTATATTTGAAGTGAAATTGGGATGTGCAGAAGATTTAATATAAAAATCATGAAGATTTTTTTCAATAGCTAAAATAACTGATTCTGAAGATGTGTCTTTCAATATTCTTCTCATTTTTCTCACTTTTTTAGAGAATTTAAACCGTATTAATTAGCCGTTGTTACATAATTATTTTTTATTTATCTGTCTAATGAGATGTTAAAAAATGTCTCTAACGTGAAAAAGCAATCAACTTAAAAGGCATGGTCTGCTTTTTATTCTTAATCTGTTTTCTCTCCAATTTGAAGAAGGTTTTTAATAGCTGTGTTTGGTGAGCTGAAATGGTTTTGGTTGGTGTTGTTGGCAAGCCTAATGCGGGAAAAACCACTTTTCTTAATGCTGCTTGTATGACTAGTGCTAAAGTTGCAGATTATCCTTTTACCACTATTGAAGCGAATAAGGGTATCGCTTATGTTAGGCGTCAGTGTGTTTGTAAAGAGTTTGGTGTCGAGGACAGTCCCCGTAATTCTTTGTGTTTTGAGGGTACTCGTTTGATTCCTGTTGAAGTTCTTGATGTTGCGGGTCTTGTTCCTGATGCTTGGCAGGGAAGAGGGTTGGGGAACAAGTTTCTTGATGATTTGCGTAGGGCTGATGTTTTGATTCATGTAGTTGATGGTTCTGGTTCCCTTGATGCTGAAGGAAATCCTGTTGAGCCTAGTTCCCGTAATCCTTTGGAGGATGTTTTGTTTCTTGAGCGCGAAATAACAATGTGGCTTATTGAGATTATAAAACGGGATTGGGGAAAGACCTGTAGACGGGTTGACACAGAAAAGTCAAAGCTTGCTGATCTTTTAGCGGAAAGGTTATCTGGTCTTGCTGTTAAAAGGGAACATGTTTTGCAGGCACTGCTTGATTCAGGTTTAAAAGCCGTGGCCGATAAACCTAAGAATTGGTCTGATGAGGATCTTTACAACTTTGTTAATGTTTTGAGAGGAATAGCAAAGCCTATGTTAATCGCTTTAAACAAGATTGATAGGCCGTATTCTAAAAAATTTATTGACGGATTAAAACGAGATATTAAGGGGAGTATAGTGGTTCCTTGCAGCGCATTAGCGGAATACTTTTTGAGAAAAACGGCAGATAGAGGGGCTATTCGCTATGTTTCTGGCGATCCTGAATTTGAGATCGTGGATAGTTCAAAGCTTTCAAATAAAGAGGTTGAGATGTTAGGTAGGATTGATGAGGAAATACTCAAAGTTTACGGTTCATGCGGCGTGCAAGAAGCTATTGATAAAGCTATGTTTGATATCCTTGGATATATCGTTGTTTTCCCTGTGGAAGATGCAAACAAATTAACAGATCATGAAGGTCGGGTATTGCCTGATGCTTTCCTTGTCCCGAAAGGAACCACGGCAAAACAGTTTGCTGGAATGATTCATGCTGATCTTGCTAAAACCTTCATAAATGCTATAGATGTGAGAACCCATACAAGGATGGGTGCAGACCACGTCTTAGAAGACAAAATGGTAATCAAAATCACAGCAGCAGGAGCCCGAGGATGAACCTCGCTCCATGGTTTAACTCGTAAAAACGATAAAGATGGTTTTTTATTTTTATGATGGCCATTTACGTTGTTCTTTTTCCCTTTTTTCTGTGAGGAATGCGTTTGGTGGAACGTGTTCGTAACATATTGTTCCAGGACCTAGGGCGCTGTTTGGCCCGAGTGTAGCTCCGGGCATTATGAGGGAACCTATGCCGGTTTTTGTACCATCCCCAATTATTGCGCCGAGTTTTCTTCTTCCTGAACTTATTTTTTTACCGTTTATGAGGACTTTTACTGGTTTTTCATCATGTCTTAGGTTAGCTATTTTTGTACCGGCTCCAAAGTTGCATTTTTCTCCGATGATGGAATCTCCCACGTAGCTTAGGTGTCCGATTTGGGTTTTCTTTAGTATGATGCTGTTTTTTACTTCGCAGGCGTTTCCTATGTGGACTTTTTCTGCGAGGTATGTGTGGGGTCTTATGAAACAGTTTGGACCGATGTCTGCGTCTTTGTCGATAAGGGTTGGCCCGATAATGTATGCTCCTGCCCGAATAACAGTGTTTTCCCTAATGCCTACCGGGCCTTTAATGTGAGCTCCTTCTTCTACTTTTCCTTCTATTTTGAGGTTTTCTTTGTTTTCTTCAAGGAGGAGTTTGTTTGCTTCTAAGAGGTCCCAAGGTCTTCCTACGTCGATCCACCATCCCTTTATTTCATAAGCTTTAATTTTTCCTCCTTGGCTTATCATTATTTGGATTGATTCTGTTACTTCAAATTCTCCCCTTTGGCTTATTTTCGTTTTTTTAATGGCATCAAATATTTCTTGGGTGAATATGTAAATTCCAGCGTTAACAAAGTTCGATGTTGTTGAGCTTTTTTTGGGTTTTTCAACTATTTTTGTAACCTCTCCGTTCTTAGTTTCAATTGTTCCAAACTGAGAAGCATCTTCAACGCGGGTCACTGAGATAATAGAACTAGACAATCCCTCTTTTTCTTCCCACATTTTGACAATGTTTTCGAAATTTTTTGGTTTAACCAGAACATCACCGTAAACTACTAAGAAAGGCTCAGATCTAGTGAAATTTTCTAAGAGCCCTATAGCATGAGCTGTACCTTTCTGCTCCTTTTGCTCAACATACGTGATTTTTATACCATGTTTAATCCCATCAGAAAGATAATCACGAATTGCTTTGCTCTCGTACCCAACTATTAGAAACAGTTCATCAATATTTGCGGATTTTAAGGCTGAAAGTGTATGTTCTATGAAAAATTTCCCTGCCACGGGAAAAAGAGGCTTTGGGCGCGTATAAGTTAAAGGTCTTAAACGCTTTCCCTCGCCTGCTGCCAATACAACAGCCTTCACGAAAAATCAACACCCAAAAAACAACAACAAAATATGATGAAGGATGAAAACTTTGCGGTAACTAATAAGGGAGAAAAAATATCAAATTCTAATTTATTTTCTATGTTGTTGTCGTTGTTGTTTCTATGGTTTCTTCTTCGGTTTTCTCTTCTTCCTCAGGGACTTCTTCGGTTTTCTCTTCTTCCTCAGGGACTTCTTCGGTTTTCTCTTCTTCCTCAGGGACTTCTTCGGTTTTCTCTTCTTCCTCAGGGACTTCTTCGGCTGGCTGAACTGGCACTGCTACCTCTTTTTCTTCTTTTGGTTTTGGCATGCTTAAAAGCTTTGATTTTCTTACTTCAACGCTTCTTAAGGGGAAGATTTTCTTTGTTTGGTTGTGGATTTCACCAGCTATTTTACCTAAAACCGTCTGTTGTACTAAATCGTGGAAGTTGAGCTCCTTTGCTTTTCTTTGAACAACCTCTCTCATCACTGCTCTTATTTGGTGTTGATGAGAATTTTGGCATCTGTGGGTTGTTAGAGCTATAACACTTACTCTTAGTTTATAGCCGTCCTTTGCCGTCACGTTGAAAATTCCATCAAGTCTCGTACTTTTACGCCTTATTAAGGCCCTCAGGTAATCTCTAGCAAAATCGTGACCAATAAATCGTGTCTTTGCTATATTTCCCACAACATCATAAACTTCAAAATTTAATTTTACATGTATCTGGTCAAACGATCCTGAAAGATCGAAAAGGGTTGTTTCAACGATCCTCCCTATAAGTTTTGAAGGATCGTCAACAGGTGTAGTTCCCAACACTTGCTCAGCAAACATAGGTGGAGCTAAAAGGGTATACCATTGCTTCTGTTTCCACTTATCCACAATTTTTTCTCGTCGTCTTTTTCTCGGCATCAGCATCACATCGACAACAAAATCAAGCATCTACTTTTAAGTTTTAAAAAGTTGTCTTTCTTAAAATAATAATTTTGTCTTTCAGGTCTCAGTTGCTTTTGATTCATCTTTGGGGTTTATCATCTTTTTGGTAACATTTTCAGCAAGGATTATGCTTATAAGAAGATCGTCTACCGTGGATAAAAAACGCTCGAACTTATTATTTTCCAACACTATTTCGTTTATGAGAGTATTATTTTCTAGGTAACTTTTTACTTTTAATGGTGGAGGCGCGGTTAGATTGTCAGGATTAATAGCATTAAAAACGCTTTTTGCAAAGATTTTATCAGGATAAGTAATTTTTATCACAGCTTGCATAAGCATTTTAATCCTCTCTTCTACTCTGCGCATTTTTTTCCAATCTTATTCACTTAACTTTTTACGCCTAAGTCCCATCATACGGCCTAAAGATTTACCAAGCCAAGCAGCCATGACTACAGAAACACCCACCGCTATGTAAATAGCTACAACGCTATATGAAGATTCTTTTCCATCACTGTCAACCACCATATCAGAAACTTTAATCAACCAAACATCAGCACTTCCAGCACCAAAGGAGGTTGTGGAGCCTGTTATTATGAATCCCCCGTCAGAAGTTTGCACAACACATCGTCCCTCATCCCAGAGTAGACCTCCAAAGGTTTTATCCCACAAATAGTTACCTTTTTCATCAGTCTTAATTAACCAAACATCGCCGAAAATTTCATCATAAAAATATGTACAACCCGTTATTATGTATCCACTGTCTGTGGTCTGCTCAACACAATAACTCATATCAAAGTTTGTTCCTCCGTAGTTTCTCTTCCATTCTTCGTTGCCGTTTTCATCAGTCTTAATCAACCAAACGTCATAATTACTAGTACCAGAAGATTTCGTGATGGACTCTATGATGCCTGTTATTATGTATCCTTCATCAGAGGTCTGTTGAACACAACGCCCCTCATCTAAATATGTTCCTCCGTAGGTTTTGTCCCACTCCTTATCACCGTTTTCATCAGTCTTAATCAACCAAACATCACGATAACCAGCACCAAAAGACCCCGTGGTACCTGTAATTATATACCCTCCATCAGCAGTCTGAGCAACACAATAACCTTCATCCCGGCCTGCTCCTCCGTAGGTTTTGTCCCACATAATATTGCCAGTTTCATCGGTCTTAATCAGCCAAACATCTGTATCATACAAACCTCCAGTAGCAAAAGATTCTGTGGAGCCTGTTATTATGTATCCTACGTCAGAAGTCTGCACAGCACTCCGACCTGAATCCATGCCCGTTCCTCCAAAGGATTGGTTCCACTCCTCGTCGCCACTCGCATCAGTTTTAATCAACCAAACATCCGTATAACCAGAACCATAAGAGTATGTATTGCCTGTTATTATATATCCTCCATCAATGGTCTGAACAACACAAGCACCATAATCTTCTTCTATTCCACCATAGGTTTTATTCCACTCAAGATCACCTATTGAGTTAGTCTTAATCAACCAAACATTATAACCATTAGAAACAAGGATGTGAGATACTGTGGTACCTGTTATTATGTATCCTCCGTCAGCAGTTTCAATAACAAAATTACCCTCATCAGCGGATTTTCTGCCATAAGTCTTATTCCATTCCATTGTATCATTGTCGTTATTACTGTTAATCCTTTTCTCCATCATAGTTACTTTTGTTTGCGAGTTTAAAGGAGTCATTATTATTGCTATCGCTATTGTTGGTACTGCTAAAACCATTGAAATAATTAGAAACATAATTGTTACCGTTAATGTTAGCCGAAACGAACTTCTCCTACGGTTTAAAACTGCTATCCCACTTTTTAAACGGCTAAAAATCTTAAAAAAATCTCCCAATAACAATCATTCATCCCTCACAAAATCGTAATTCTATACGGTAATGGCATATAAAAAAAATTTTTGTAGATTGCCTGTTTCTACTCCTATAAACGTTGAAAAGTTATAGTTATGAAGATTTTTATTTTTCTTCTTGAAGGAATGAGCTACTCCACAAAACAAAAATAGGATTAGAAACCCCATGTCTCTAATCTTGGGAAGATATTAGCTGTTTGGCGATTATTTCATCCACGATTTTCAGGAATTTTTCTAAGAGGTTTTCTGGCACCTTAGCGCCAGCAGCTATGTTGTGCCCGCCACCCACAGCTCCTTCGTTGATAAGAGTGCTTGCCTCTCTCATAGCTAAACCTAAATTCACACCCTTTTTCACAAGATACTCGTTTGCCCTACCGGATATTTTAACTAAATCTTCTGAAAAGCCTGCTATGGTGAGAAGAGGTTTTTCAGGCGATAATAAACGATTTATCGCAATCACAGAAGCTAAGTGGCTCATAATAAACTCGTCTACAACCCCTCTTCCATCGATAAACTGAGTGTGTTTAAGCTGTTCCACCGCTTTTTTCTCATTGTTAATAAACCATTGCAAACTACGAGCAAATTTCGCCCGATATTCGTTGAATATTTTCACTCCCTCCTTGTAAGTTTCGCCTCTATCACCAAGACAGATGCTTACACCAACTCCATTTTTACTTGATCTACCACAAGAAGCGATTAACGCGTCATACTCCCTCGCGTTCCGAGTATATGAATCCCTAGATTCTTGGGGAAATATGTATTCTTTTCCAAAAATTTCTTTGAAAATAGAAGTTTTGTCTTCCCTTCTTTTTTCTGCAATCTTTTCCACTATAGCCTCTAAAAGTTTTTGTTTCTCTTCATCACTTAGATCTGAAATAGTGCGCCAAACTCCATCTTTCTTCAACGGAATATTTAGCCCTGATAAAAATTTGTTACAAGTCTCAGGAGAAAGAGAAACTCCTGGCACCAACGGATCAATCGTATACTCAACGGCTAGAGGTATAGGGTCTCTCTCCCTACCAAAAATCCTGATGTCTTCGATTTCTACTATTGCTCCAACGCTTTTTCCATCTTCTAATATCTCCCTATTAAGTCCATAAAATCCATGATTTTCTTCTTTATCCTGTTTATCCCCTAAAGCACCTACTAAAGCAAGGGAAGACAGGTCTTTGTTTTTTTCATCCAAAGCCCTTGCAACGAAATAGGTAACCCCTGAAGCAGATATCTCTTCCGCCCCATCAAACCCGAACAACATAGGATTAACATGAACTATCTCCGAGTCCTCAAAATCCTCTAAAAGGGGCTGATGATGATCTAAAATAATCACTTGCCTTCTTCTATCAGGATAATCTTTAAACACTTTTATAATCTGATCTATCTGACCCGAACCCATATCACAAAAAACAAGGACAGAACTTTCAGATTTAAGTAATGAAGAAATTATCGAGTAAGTTGGCTGAAAAAGGATTCTTATATGAAACAAAACTCCCAACCGCATTAAAGACTTTGCAAGCAAACCTGCAGCGCTTAAACCATCTGCATCATGGTGGGAGATTATCCAAACAAACTTACTATCTTTTAAAACCTCAGAAGCAACCTTTAAAGACTCATTGAATTTCTCTCGATTCTTCGACATAAAGCATCTCCCAAAAAACAAGAGGGGAAAAAGGAGATATGGATAAAGGGGAAACTTTTTACCGCAATAGTGTTGCGGCTGTTTTTGGATCATATTTCCAGTCCGGAGGCAAAATTCCTTTCTTCCTATAATACTTCGATAAACGCCATATTTTTGCCTCAATAAGCTGTAAACCCCTCTTCCCATGTTTATCTTTTGGATGTTCTTCGAGATGTTTTCTTAACGAAACTGCCCGTCTCATAAGATCAACCAAATCCTCTGGAAATTTTGGTACAAGATCATGTTCTTTTAAAATCTGAAGCATAGATTTCTTAGTCACCAATTTCACAGAAGGAACGCTGTAAACATCCCGCAAAATCATTCCGATTTTGCTCATACTATGACCTTCCTTTGCCTTAGTTACAACCAAGTCCTCAACCTGCTCACTATCGAGCATTATCCAGCTTGGAGGCTTTGACTTAAAAGGCCTCGGAGGACTCTTAGAACCCGATTTACCCTTTCTATGTGAGTGCATCCTCGCCATTAAACACTACCTCAAAAGAAATCCTAAGTACTTAAGTAAAACATTATTATTTTTATAAGACTAACTCTTTTGAACTTTTCCATAAAAATCCAAAAAGCAAAAAGGATTAAAAATACTTAGCAGTAGCGACGAAGAAATACGATCGCTATTTTGTAATTTTATCTTTTTTGTTTTTAGATTCTTATTTTTATGGGGCTATTCTTTTTAAAAATGTAGCAGTAGAATTTTTTAAACTCCAAATAGTAGGAGATATCTACAAAATAATTGTTCATCCACTCTGCTTCATTTTTTAAGCGACAATTCTCATTTAGGTATATTGTGAAATATTGGCCTTTTCCTTTGTTTATATGGACGAAATATCCTTTTTTGAAACCGTGCTGGTTTTTACAGAGTTGGAGATTTTCAAAACATTTCTCAATATTTCCCTTTATTTCTTTTACTTCTTCTGGTTG
>JAEOSI010000212.1 GCA_016840425.1 Candidatus Wukongarchaeum yapensis | reverse complement strand
TTCTTGTGCTGCCTAAAGTGTAATAATAGCTTGATTTATTTATGAGTACTTCTGCTTAATCGCATTTCTCACAATATCAATTTTACGAGAATGCCTATTTGAGCTTCTTTTCTCCTTGAGGGAACTGTCTTTTCTTATTTTTTTTACTAAAAAAACAACAGTAATAACAATAATACAACAATGAAATCTTATTAGAAAAAACTTGGATATTGCGCAAAAAGGGGGGCTTTTAAACTCTTCTCTAACTCACTCCTATAGAGCAAAAAGGGAGCTTTTTTTTGTGAGATGAACCTCTCAAAAGTTTATAAATACCGTCTTAAAGATAACTAATAAGAATTCCATTCTTAGAATTTCAGATTTTTTTTGGGTTCATTTGAAGAGGTAGTAAATGTTTTTTTTGCGTTTTTTTTTGAGGTGAAAGTTTGTGCCTTATCCGTGTTTTTTTGTTAACGGCTATTTGATTTTTCCGCAAGATCAAACTGCGATTTTAGAAGAATTATCACCCCATATGAAAGAAAGGTTGAAAGGTGTGTTAGATTCTCGTGAAAAAATTAATTAATTAAACCGAAAAGAAACAAAACCATTGAAAAAATGTCGACATAAAAAATCTATAAAAGACGATTTACGATTATTATTCATGAGCTACATTGTAAGAATGATGATATTGGTTCTGTGCGAGCTAGGAAACATTTGCCTTTTGGTTGGGGGGGAACACTTAAAGACGGTGGCGGTTGGTCTGGCGCAATTCTCAGAGCGTTAGAAATCTTATCGAAAGCAGGGGTTTACATAGACGAATAAACTCAACCGTTTTCGGGAATGGTTTTTGATATCTGCGGATCTTTTTACTAAATCATTTTAGTAGGATTAATTCGTATAATTAATTGTAGAAGGAAGTCTTAACTCCCGACGGGCTTTGGAGGGAGAAAATTGGTTGATAACGAGTATAAAAATAAAAGTGAAATCTACAAAGGTGAGAAAACGATCATACACTTTACCTTCATAATGGCTTGCAACGATCCTCAATTTGCAGTCAACTTCCTCTACAAAGCCCTAAAAAAGGAGAAAAAGGAGAACCTTTTCCCGATTTTCAAGGAAAGAGTCGCAAATCTCTTGGAACAAGAACGATATAACTATGAAGCCAGCTGCCTAAGAACAATAAACAAAACAAAAATGGAAGAAAAATAAACACTTCTTAATTATTCTTTTTCTTTTTTTAGTTTTTCTAGGTCTTCTAGCAGGCTGCCTTCTTTTTTCTTGGTGATGGCGAGGGGCATTTCTTTAAGAATAATTTGTTATATTTGCTGATATTTTTACTAAATTGTTTTATTAGGATTAACCATATAATTAATTGTAGAAGGAAGTATTCCCTCGACGGGCTTTGGAGGGAGAAAATTGGCTGATAACGAGTATAAAGACGAGTATAAAATCTACAAAAGCGAGAGTAAGGTCATAAACTTCACCTTCTTCGTGGCGTGCAGCGATCCTCAATCTGCAGCCAATTTCCTCTACAGCATCCTAAAAGAGGAGGGAAAAGAGAAAATATTCCCAATCCTCAAGGAAAAAGTCGCAAACCTCCTAGAACGAGAACAATACAACCACGAAGCCGCCCTTCTAAGAACAATAAAAATAGAGAAAAAATAAACGCTTCTATAAATCGGGTTCGAGAGGGGTCTAAATGAAGTGTTACATCGAGTACACAAACAAGGAGATCGAGTGGTTGATCTTTATGAAGAAAGTAAATAAAGACACGGAAAACTTAAAGGAGCTGAAAACAGTCTTACGCACAAATTACTAATAAGCTTACTCTTTTTCTTCTTTTAGTTTTAAGAATAGGCGGATGTCGAATTTTTCTTTTTTAATCCACTCTTCCATCGTGAGTTTTCCTGAGACTGGAGTTATGTCAAATCTTGCATCGGTTAGCTAGCATCCTGGAAAGTTGCCAATAATGTGAGTGATTTGGTCGTCTTCACTCCAATTAACTTGCTTCATAATGGGAAGTCTTGGTTCCCCTGATTGCAACTTGTTATGCGTATACTTTATCACCAAGGCAGTATCTTCAGGATCTGAAACCATTAAGACGTTTATTACTCCTTGTTTTCCTTCTGGAGCACGTTTTATAAAGGCTCCAGTAAGGGTGGAAATAAACGTTTGTTTCTTCATATTTCTGAAAAAGAGAGCATCATCAATATGCCCTTCAATGATCAGGGTAGAAACAGGGAAATTAAAAGACATCTGATAGAGTTGAGTTGATAGGCGGCCTGATTTTAAACTTGCTAAGAAATCATTAACCTCCTTTCTTTCAACTACATAATCCCCGTTAACCACGTAGTCGCCAACAGGCAACATAACATACTTAATAGGCAATCCTCACTCTTCCAATTGTTCTGGTATGATACTTCCCTTTTCCCTTTTATCCACGTGTATCAAGGTCTAACACCTTTTGCTATTTTTTTCATATGATGGATTAGAAAAAAAGAGGAAAGAAAAATTGAAAAAAAATCCTTTTTTTGGGTTTTTTTAAACTGTTGCTTTTGGTACTGTCACTTTGGAAGCAGTTGGCGTTGGAACAGGCTCAACTAGCATGTTTTTAACCAAACCCATAACCACCACAAACTCCAGCACTATGAGCACTGCAGATGCTATAGGCATGCTTAACACTATGAATTCATCCGCGACAACCGAGATCATAAAGGCGTAAAGCAGGAAGAACTCTACCATTATAGTTCCGAAGAATCCTGCAGCTCTTGCAGAAACGCTTAAAGGACCCCCTCTGAAGGCTATTATGGTTGCTATAGCAAGGATTGTTACGGGTATTAAGCTGATAGTAAACCACCAGTTATTTACAAGCATAAGACCGTAAGGTTCTCCGAGGGGTCCGAAAAGCAAAGCTAGCGGTATTGGTATCGCGGCGAAAAGTATGGTGTTCCACTTGGCAAAGTTAAGGCTCCTCATAGGTATTGTCCGCATCCCCGTTGACTCATCTGCTTCAATATCCTTGAAATCTTTTCCACAAGCATGAGACCATGCAGGTAAAACACCGATAAGTAAGTAGAATAGGACTGTAAGCTTGTCAACGCCTAAGATCACGAAAAACGGAAGGAACATCCACAAAGGCATTCCGAAAGTGTATAGAAGACCGAAATCACCCCCTTTAAACCTGAAAATACTGTAACCTATGTCTAAGAGTAAAGCTACTGTGAATAGAAAAACTATGATCCACCTCCCCTTAATATACCCGAAATGCCAGACCACTAAACCCATAGCGAAACCGCAAATAATCAGCATAACGTCTTTCATCCTACTGTAGTCAGCATCACTAACCACGCGACTGACAAGGGGAGCACCCTCCTTAGAAGCAATCGCGCCCTTGTAGTGCTCTGAAGCAATTCTGTCCTGAAATCTGTCGTAGAAGTCGTTAATGTTACCCATTTGAAACATGAAAGCAAAAACTAAAAAGAACAAACCCACATAATATGGATCAATAACCCAGTCCAGTCCACCTGTAGCCACCGTTATCAATACTAACCAAGGCCCGATTCCTACCAAGAACATGGGGCCAAGTCTTAGAAAATTCGCTGCCATTTTTACCTTGGAGTAAGGGTTACCGGTTTTGTAAAGCCAATCCCTGCGCGCTAGTTCGTTA
>JAEOSI010000037.1 GCA_016840425.1 Candidatus Wukongarchaeum yapensis | reverse complement strand
TCGGCTGTGAGAACAATACTTGGTGCAAGGGCAGTGTAAAGGTCCACTTTTCCCGCTATTTTTTTAACGAACCCCTTTTCCACAAGTTCGTCAAGTGCCTCAGTAATCTCGCTAAGATCTTTTTTTAAGTTTAAAGCTACTTCCTCTACTGTTTTTGCCCCAAGAGCTATAAGAACGTTATAAGCTCCTACTTGAAGTTCTTCTAATCCTATTTTCTTTAAAGATTCAGTTATCGACATCTTTCCTCCTCTCTCAAAAATTTTAACGCTTTTATGTTAGATTTTAAAATAATCTAAGAGCATCTCATTAATCTATATTAACTGTTCCTATATTATGGTTTATATGTTTCTATACGTCTAAATGAAGGGATTCTTGCTTTTTTTCTAAATTTTTTCGAGGGTTAATTTAGCCTTTTCACCTTCTTTATGGATGCTTTTTCCTTGTTTTATTGAATCTTTTATCGCTTTTTCTGCGTCGGATTTTACCTCGTTTAGGGTATTTTCTGCAGTTTTGCTGAAGGAATCTATAGCGTTAGTAAACTCCGTTATCATGGCTTTTGAGCTTTCTGTTACGCTTTGAGAAGTTTCTGTGAAAACGTTTTCAACCTCAGTTTTTTCTTCAGAAAACAGTGTTTTGATATTGTTCACTAAGGCTTCTAATTGCCCAATAATGCTATTTTTTGCCACTAATATTTTCTCTTCCAGTGATATTGACTGTTCTTCTAGTCTAATGTTAAAATTGTTTAGCGTAGAACCTGTCTTTTGTCCTATACTATCCTTAGTTTGAACGATTACTGATTGTTCATCCGTCTTTGCCTGGTCCGTTGCGTTTTTAAATTCCTTCATCTCTTCCTCAATTTTCTCTTCAAAACTTTTTACATGAGTATTAAAGTTTTCAACGATCTGCGACTTAGTATTCTGAAAAACTTCTTGAAACTCATTAGTCTGAGAAGAAATAGCATCAATTATGGATGTCTTTGTTTCCGTCAATTGTTCAACAAATTTCTCAACAGAAGACTCCAAAGTCTTCAAAAAGAAATCTTCATACTTTATAGCCAACTCCTCAATTTCACCAAGCTTTTCAACAATCCTTTTATCAATGTTTGCCCTAAGCTCCTCGGCTGTTTGGTTAAGCCTATCTATAGCGTCTTTAATCGTTGAATCAAACATCCCTTGAAAAGCCATAAAAGAATCTGTCACCGTCTCTAATGTCTTAAGAAGATCACTTTGAAAGTCCTGTTTCAACGCTGTAACGCTTTCCCCTAATTTTCCCGACTGTTCCTTCGTAGTTAAATCAATATCTTTAAAGACCTTACTTTGAATCCCTCCAAACTTATCCTTTGTTCTTGTAAAGGCATTTTCTAACTCGCTTTCAAGGCCCTTAGAACTACTAACTATCTCCTGACCAACCTTTTTTATCGGTTCATTGATACCCTCTTGAACTTTTAAAAAAACCTGCTCCCGTTGACCTAAATGCCCAGTCAATAGATTTGTTAACTCATCTTTATGAGAAATTATTAATCCGGCCAGACCTGCCGCTCCTATGTTAAAAGCTGTTTGAACGTTTTTTAGCTCCTCAGAAAACACTCCTTCCAAGGCCGATTTATCAAGTTTTTCCGAAAACTCTCGTTCTTGTGAACCAATTCCTCCAACTATCCTGCCTTTTATCCCGTCTAATTCGCTTAAAGACTTTCCAGATGCCCCGTCTATAGAATCCTCTGCTTCTTTTTTAAGCCGAGAAGCCTCATTCTTAACCGCTTCAATATTTGCACTAAAATTTTTACCAAAATCCTCCTTAACCCCGTCTAGTTTTGAAATCTCAGCATCAAGATTCTTAAGAATCTCCTCTATATTTCCAACAGTTTCTTTAACCTTTTCCAAACTTTTTTCACTCAAGCCTTCTCACCCACCTCTTATAACTTTTCAAAAAAGCTTCTTTTACGTTCTAAATCGCTTGAAGCTGCTAAAGCTTTTTGAAGAATCTCTTTTCTCCTCTCCTCATCCCCAGCTATTTCGCATAATTTTAAGGCCGAATAAAGATAAGCGCTCGCTATGGCGTTCATATTCTGGCTTGAAAAATCTCTCGCAAGATCTTCAAGCACATAAACTGCTTCTCTTGCCATACTTTTACCTTTCCACTCTGTGCCTATACTCTTAAAGAATTCTGAAGCCTGTATCAAAAGCATCTTTGCAAAAATAGGCCTATCAAGCTCTATAAACGCTTTTGAAGCCTCATCATAAGTAATGCCTGCCCTCTCAACATCTCCAGAGGCAGTATACAAAGCTCCACTCAAAGTAAAAAGCGAAAAAGCATCATGCAAAAACTTCTTCTCAAGGGTCCTCTTTGCCAATTTCTCGATTTTTACGGCTAAATCATAAACCCTAAAGGATTCTCCCCCTTCTTTCACTATCTCCTGTCCCATCTCAGAGATTTTACGAATCAAAGTGGCTGAAGCTTTCCAACCCTTATCTATCTCCGCCGTCACCAGATCCACATAAACATAAAGCATAGTAAGAGGATCTATCTCCTCCCTCTTATGAAGCAGTTCAAAAAGCGCATTAGATACAAATTGAAGAAAATCATCCTCCACCACTAAGATGCCTTTACTTTTCAATCCTTCTAATCCCTCTTCCGCAATATTGGGAGCAAGGTTGATTTCAACCTTCTGAAGGGTCGAAATATTTACAGGTGTCCTTGCTAAAAATTTCAAAACTTTTCTTTCTTCATCGTCAAGAGCGTTTAAAGGGGCAGGCATTAGCCTCTCAAAAATATCGTCCCCGCCCATCTCCTGCCATTTTTCCATAGTGATCTCTATAGAAGGATCTCCTACAAAATCCGCGATAGATGCTAAGGTATAGATTATAGAAAAAGGCGTTCTATCAGTCAAAAGCACAATGTTCTTACGAACCTCATCCGCCAAACTTGAAATATTTGCCCCCTCTGTTACCCTATTAATAAGTATTTCAGCCTCCCTAACCCCTAAAGCGCGAAGCTCCACCAAAGAGAAACGATCTATGAGAACGCTTTTCTCCCCAAAATAAGGCAGAAACCTTTCATCCAAAGCAAAAACAAAAAGAACACTAATTTTCTCCCCCTCAAGCCACTCAACAAGATTTGTGAAAAACCGAGTCAGATCCGTATAACCCTTCAAAATAAAACGTTCAAAGCAATCTATCAAAAAAATAACATTTAACCTATTAGCTTCTAAAAACTCTTTAATCGCTTTAAAACTATTTTTAACTGTTTCTTCAACCTCTGAAAGCTCCACACCCGGAAAAATTAACGATACTTGTGGAAGCAAAGAAACAACTTTTTGTATTTTCTTATCCTCTGAAGGAAAAAACGATGAAAGATCCTCCACAATTTTCCTAGCAATGCCCTGAATATCTCTACCAAGAGGTATAGAAAAACTTGATATTTTCCAACCTTCAGCATCCGCCAAATTACTAAAGAGCTTCAAAAGAAGCGATTTGCCACATCCAGCTTTACCTGTAACAATTATGCCCCTTTTTCCTTCTTTTCTGCTTTTTATACCGTCAAGAACGTTCCTAAAATCGTTTAAAATTTCAGATCGCCCAACAAAATTCTTCTCAGCATCAAAAGAGGACAAAATAGGAAAAAACATAAAAAATCAACCCTGCCAAAAAACTAATCCTCTTTTATTTATTATGCAACTTTAAGTATTTCAAAATTTTCTCTCTCTAAAATTCCTCAAAAAACCCTTAAAAATGAAAAAACACCTTTATAGTCCCTAATTTTTTTAAAAAACCTTTAAATCAAATTTCTCAAAAAACCTATCAAAAAAGTAAACCAAAAAAAAGATAAGTCCGATATTCCCTTTTAGCTATAAAAGAAAAGTTAATAGATTATAAAATCATTTTCAAAGTCCCAAAAAGGTCGGAAGGAGTTTTTTATCGTGAAACGTGACGCTAGTGGCCGCCTGCACGTGAAATGCGTTATCTGGGGCCCGCAATTAAGTGGGAAATCCGCCACATTCAACGCTCTATTAAGCCGAATGGAGAGAGCTGTTTCCCAAAACTCGATCATCAAAACTTCTACAGAATTCGGGAAAACAATGATGTTTGAGTATGCCCCTCTCAGCCTAAGCGAAAAAGTAGTAATAGATCTTTATACAACGGCGGGAGCCGCTTCGTTCTATGCTTTAAGACGAATGATTCTTCAGGATTCCGACTGCGTGATTTTTGTCGCAGACACTCTAAGAAGCATGGCTGAAAAAAACATAGAGAGTTTAAGAGAGCTAAGAGCCTACTTACACCAACTAAAAATAAACCCAAAAATCCTCTTCTTACTCAACCAAAGAGGGGACGTTGTAGAGCCTATAAGCCGTTTTGAATTTATTCAAAGGTTAGGTGCCCTTGGCATATTGGCGCCCGAAGTATACGAAGTGTCTGCAAAAATAGGTTTAGGCATTTTTGAAGCCTTCAAAGCGATGATGAAAAAAACATTAAAAAAAGAAGAAAAGCCCAAAAAAGTCGAAATAATCGAAGAAAAACCCGTTATTATTCCTGAGACTATCCCCCCCGGAGAAAAACCCTTCGAAAGAAAAATAGAGCTCCCCTCCCTTATACTTGCAGAAACCGAGGAACCCATCATAAAAGAAGACGAATACATTTTACCAACACTAAGCCCTATAAAACGCTCTAAACTACTAATTTTACGCCGACTTAAAAAACGATTAGAAACCCAACTATACTCCGCAGACAAACATCCAAAAATAAAACCAAAAGAACTCGACGAAATAAGAGCCCAACTGAAAGAAATAGAAGCCGAAGAAGCAACACTCCTCTATGGAAAATAACAGTAAAATAAAAGAGTACAAAAAACTTAACAAATAAGAAAAAACGCCAAAAAATTAAATTTTCTGACAGTTAACCCCCCTCCTTTAAATTCCCTTACTTTTCAGCCTTTACTTCTCTATTTTTTGAAACGTTCAACTACCATCCTCTTTATTTTACTTGATTTTATATCTCCATATCGTTTTAAACGAATAATCTCTACATCAACTCCCCGCCGAGCAAGCTCTTTTTTTAAGATGCTTTCATCAACTTTCTGATCATAACCCAAGGCAATTAAGTCAGGCTTCAACTCTTCAATTATTCTTAACCTATCATCCTCATAACCCAAGCAAGTCTGATTTACTGGCTTTAAAGCCTGAACCAAAAACCGTCTTTCTTCAGCAGAAAAAATAGGCGGTTTCCCCTTTTCTTTTACAACACTTGAATCAAGGGCAACAACCACAATAAGCTCTCCCCCCTCCTCACCAAGTTTCCGCGCCTCCTTAAGGAAAATAACATGGGCAGGATGAATAATGTCAAAAGTACCAAAAACCAAAACCCGAAAACCCATGCATATACACCCAATCATAAATTAACAAACCAAAAGTTAAACAGTCAAAGAATACACATATTTTTTACATAACATAAAATATCTAAAAGTTTTCACAACTATATTTGCATGAAAAATAGCTTAAACTATTCACAGCAAACAAAGATAAATAAGGTCATTGTTTTTGAATCTTATTGAAGTTTGGAGAGATTAAAGAATGCGTCTTGCCATGTTTAACGGCATATTTGCTGGTATCGGTGCAACAATACTCGCTTTTGCCTTAATAAACGATAGTTTAGCAACCTATTATGTCTCACTATTCTTTTTAATAATCGTAGGGATCATAGCCGTTTGGAATACTTTTACTGAGACTTACACCGATGTTGAAGGCTTCGTGCATCCTGAAGATAAGCTGATCGGAAACTATTTATTTTTTTGTTTCATAATCGCAGAAATTCTAACCCTTGGCTACTTCTCCAAAGGAATTCGAGCAATAAGTTTCATAATGAGCTTAGGAATATTTGCAGCTTTAATTTTCCTATTCTTCCTGACTCTCCTACAAGGATTAAACCCTCTAGTCGTGGTACAAGGAATAGTAACACGGAAAGATTACATTCAAAAAGAAAAAGAAGCCACTGCCCGCATACTTATTTTCGCCATATTTTTAGGATTAATTCTTGCAGCCGCAGAAATGGGCTTTCTTTTGGCATACGATCAATTAGAATATCCAATAGCCGCAGCAGCTCTTGGAATAAGCGCGACAACTATCACAGGCATCCTCAGCCTTTTATTGCTAACCAGACAAAATTTTCCCGTTTAATAATATAAAAAATAAGCCTATGATAGGCTTGATTATCATAATCTTACTAAAAAAACACTATTTTTTTCGAAAAACTTTCCTTTTTCCATTTTTATCTTATTAAATTAGTTTAAACCTTTAAAATCTGAATATAAACCAAATAATAAATCTTTTTATGTCCTATGCATCCAATATTTCATGATATGTAAATATAGGAGTAACTTAGATGCAAAAAGAACGAGAAGAGTCTCCGTTTCAGGTAGCTTTCAAACAAGAGGAATTGTGTAAGAAATGTAGATTTTGCGAGACTTGGATTGCTTGCCCAGGTATTAAAAGTTGTACTGGTTGCGGAAGCTGTATAGTTGCATGCCCCCATGAAGCAAGAAAATTGATCCCTGATAAAAGGGAAAGGGGACAGGTAAGGATCAAAGTTGAAAGAGAAACCTATTTTGTGCCTGAAAGGATCACTGTATTAAAAGCTTTAGAAATGATCAGTTATCGCTTTTCCCTCTTCCCCGAAAAAGACACGATTTTTGCTCCTTGTAGAACGGGGGGTTGCTGGAGTTGCGCTGTAGAAATCGACGGAAAGCTAAAGCCTTCCTGCATCACGCCGATCAGGGAAAACATGAACATCAAAATAACACAAGTAGAACGGTCTAACTCCCCCCGTCTTGTTAGGGGTTTCAGCGGGCACCCAGTTGGTGGTGTAGACACAAAAATGCTCTAATTATTTGGGCATCTTGTGGCACAAGCACACCCGCTGAACTCAAAAGAGTCCGTGGATACATTGAGGTTGCCTTTTTTGCCCAAGGATGCTGTTTTCGGTGTCCCTCCTGCCAAAACTGGCACATAACCTATGCTTCTAAAGGTGAACTTCTCACCCCAAAAGAAGCTGCGATAAAAATCACAGAGTATAGAAAAATAAACAACGTGGACCGCATGGCGATAAGCGGCGGAGAAAGCACCCTAAACAAACCATGGCTCCTCCAGTACATAAAAGAGGTAAAAAACCTCAATAAAGATGATAAAGCCCGGGTTCATGTCGACACCAACGGAGCAATACTCACCCCAGACTATATAGACGCCCTCTTAGAAAAAGGAATGACCGACATAGGCATCGACGTAAAAGGATTAGAAATTGAAACCTTCATGAAAATCACAAACCTTCATGATAAGGAGCTCGCAAAACGCTACTTTGAAACAGAATGGAACTCTGTAAAATACATAATAGACAACTACTGGGGAGATGTGTTTTTAGGCTTAGGAATACCCTATAACCCTGCCCTAATCTCCCTAGAAGAAGTTAGAAAAATCGGGGAAAAAATCGCTAAATGGGAACCAAACATACAAGTATGTGCTTTAGACTACAGACCAGAATTCCGAGCAAAACACCTTATATGGCCAACAATCGCCGAAATGATGAAAGTAAAAGAAGTTCTAGATGAAACGGGTCTAAAAAACGCTATGTGCCAAACAAAAGGAGGGCATATAGGACCATGAACCACAGCGATTGCTCCCACCAAAAAAATTCGTTGAAATTTGATAGGAGTGTTTTAGTCCCTCAAGCCCTAAAAATAGAAGAAGCGATCAAGCTAGAACCAAAGCTCAAAAAATACCTCATAAAAAAGGGAATCGATTTCAGATCCAAAGAAGCTCTCCGCCTTTACAATCTCCTAATATCACGAGAAAAATACGACCTCGACCTCGAACTACCTGAAAACGCTCTAACCCCAACCCCTCCCCTACGCTTCACTTTCCTCAAAGAAACTATCAAACCGAAAAGCAATATTTTAGAAATAGGGACAGGAGCAAGCGCTATCATAGCACTTCTTGCAGCAAAACACTTCAACGCAAAAGCCTTCGCCACAGAAAAAGACTCCCACCTCTATAAATACGCTAAAATAAACGTTAAAAAAAACGACTTAGAAGACCGAGTAAAAATAATCCCAGTTGAAAAAAATAATGTTATAAAAGGAGTAATAAGAGAAGATATCAAATTTGATGCTATCCTTTCAAATCCTCCTTGGTACAAAGAAAAAGAAATAAAGGGAAAAGCGTTCTCAGGAGAACCCGCTGAACTTAGCGATCAAACCCTCTCATCCCACATCATAAAAGAGGGAGTTGAATACTTAAAAAAAGAAGGAATAACCGCTTTACTTTTAAGCATAAAACACCAACAAAGAATAAAAAAACTTGAAAACCAAATGAAAAAACTTAAACTAAAAACAACACTCATAAAACTTATAACAGGAAAAAGAACCCGAGTAATACTCATAGGAAAAAGAAAAATATAGTTGTTATAATATTACCTTAAAAAAATGCAAGGCTAATAGCTCAGCTAGTTACAGCGATAGAAACGAGAAAAACTCGTCGAACCCCTTAACCTCCAAAGGGATAGTAACCTGTTGGTCGGGATTTCAAAATCCTTCTGATAATATATTAAAGTTTGATAGAAGTTTTCGGTTTTTGTTCTTCTTCCCGTATTGTCTATTTTTTCTCTTCTTTGATTTCACTTTTTTCTAAGATAAGGAAACCTCGCTTCACGGCTTTAATAAACGATTCGTGTGCCTTCTTAATATCGTCACCAAATTCAACTTTTGACGCTTGAATTAACTCTTCCAAGAAGAACTCTTTCTTCTGATCTGCCAAACTACGCCCAGTCCTCAAAATCTTTTTAACATCATCCTCTACCTCAACTTCTTCAATCTCTTCATAACTCAAAGAAATCGTGACTATATCTTGAAGTACTGCCATAGGAGTTATACCAAAAATCCGAATAACTTCTTCGTCTAAGTCAAGCTGTATGTCTAAGACACCAAATGTATCAGAAGAATAGATATTCCCATACTTTTCCTCAACCACCTCCGCAAAATAAAGTACCTTTTCCTCCAAACGTTTACTTGGCTTATCGCTTAAAATCAAAATACAATAAAAAGTGCCAGTATAAACAAAATAGTAGGGATGATCGGGATAAACTTTCATTTTTTCCAAGGTTATTCCTGAAACTTCTGAAGTAATATCTTTAATAGCTGTGAAGAAACCGCTCACCAACTCCTTATCGATGACACTTCCCTCCCCAGCAATAACCCCAAAAGGGGTCTGATCATATAAAGCAAAACTCTTCAAAACAACCATAATCCTGCGAATCTTCTCCCTATCAAGACGCTCCTGCCTATGAGTAGAGTAAACCCGCGCCAAAACAACCGAAGCAAACGCGCCTATTGCCAGTAAGATCAGGTATGGCAAATAATCCAAAAACTGATCCATGAAAGCTGCCCTTATTACCAACGAAAGTTGTAAAGACTGGATCTCATAATCCTTTAGAGAAGCGGTAACATTAATGTAATAAGTCCCCTCATCTAAGGAACTGGTTTTTATAGTTAGCGTGTAGACGCCGTCACCCTCCTCAAGCAACTGGCCTGAACCATAATCCCACTCATAGGTGAGGTTGGCGCCCCTGAGCACGGAACACTGACTGTCGCTGAAAGTGACTTCGAACACGGCTTTTTCTCCAATTTCCCTAGTAAGGGTAATTTTGTCAGCGTTTAAAGTTGTTGATATGGGGATTATTTCAAGAGTAAGTTGCAGAAACTGGCTGTCATAGTTCTCCTTGGAAGCAGTCACGTTGATGTAGTAGGTTCCCACGTCCAAGTAATCAGTATCTATTGTGAAGTTGTAGACGCCGTTGCCTATTTCGTTTAATGGCTCCGATCCATAGCTCCATCCGTATACAACGTTTGCACCTGTTATGGGGGCATCGTTATAGGCGTCTCTGAAGGTGATTTCGAAAGCTGCTGCTACACCATGCTCCCTCACCAGCATGGTGTAAGGCGCGTTTAAAGCCGTTGAAATGTTAACCACGTTAACCTTTATCGGAAAGCGCTGACGTTCGAAACCTGGAGCACTGGCGTTAACCCACACAGGGTAATATAGCCCCGAATCAATTGTTTGAGGTGCTTGGAGGGTTACTGTATAGCTGCTCAAAACGGGATCATTGTGTTTTTCAAAACCGAATCCTCCCATCCAAGGTGTTCCATTGTAGTCTATCCCAATTTGAGCGTTTTCGACAAGTTTCAGTTTACTCTCAGAAATGTTGAAGTAAGTGTAGTAAACGCTGAAGTTTACATGGTCGCCGTATGTAGCCGTGACTTCTGGGGACAGAATATAATACGTGCTCTCTGATTCTATAATTAAACCAACATTATCTACGTAAATTTGGGTTGTATTGGAGTAAGGTTCACTCCCATAAGCGTCATCTATAACAACCAACTCGACTTTAAACTCTAAATAGCTCGGCAAACGCTCGTTTAACCATTCTGAGAGCTTCATTCCTTCAGCAGAGGTAATTTTAACGTAGGTCCATCCACTACCCGGCCCGGTGAGGTCTCTGAGTCTGCCTTCCCACATCAACGTGTCGTTGATCCAAAACCGAAGCTTGATCCTCTCCCTTATCCGCCCTGTCTCGTTATCTGCTGCCATAACATAGTAATCGAAAACAAGCCTAGCACCCTCTTCAGTTTCTGGAATTGGAGTGTGCCTATCAACCATAACAGTTTGACTCCACCAAACTTTATCGCCTCTATCGTAGTAGTAATATGATCCTATAGGATACCCATCAATTCTCAGAATTATGTTAAGTTCTCCAGGCCCAGTTTCGTTCTGATGAGTTGGATCTCCGGTCCAATAAGTTGTCATGTTATTCTGATGAGAGGGGTCGTTGTAGGTGTCGTTGTTCCATGGTTTGTATGTGTCTTCAAAGGTACCGTTGATGAGCCAATTTTCTTCGCCATCCGTCACGTATGTTGAACGCCTAGGGAGATCAGGTGGTTGCAGGCTTTCGGATGTATCGTAAGCCTCTTCATGCAGGTTAAAAGGGTCAAAATATACGGATAATAACGTTGAAGTGACAAATAAGACTAATAAAAATCCGGTTAAAAACGGCTTTTTTTGAGTTTGATTGACCATAAACAATCGGCATATCAAACTAACATCCCTCAAAAAAGAATGATATTTATGTAAAAGAATAACCTATTATTTACTTGAATATTCTCAACAAATGATATAATCATTCTCCCTATTTTGTTGAATAATATGTGCTTAAACCAAAATCAAAACCAAAGACAAATCAACATAAAACTAACAATCGGAAAAAACATGAGAAATCCTTATAGGAAAAATATATTAAAAAACATATTAGTTAATAATAACACAATGAAAAGCCATAAGGGCCAGTAGCTCAGCTAGGTAGAGCGACAGAAAAGAGGAAAAACTCGTCGAAGCTCTTAGCCTTCAAAGGGAAAGTAACCTGTTGGTCGGGGGTTCAAATCCCCTCTGGCCCGCCATTCTCTCTAACTTCTTTTTGCTAAAGCGCCCCTACTACTTCTCTATAATAAAACACCATCTGTTGTGGCTTAATTTGGCAAAAAATATTTGTGGGATCATAATTAGTGAAACATCTTCAACGGAAGAAGCTAAGAAACTATGCAGAAATAATGAAAAACTGTCCTCGTCTCCTTGCTTCAGGAACGACTTTAAAAATATTTTACGCCGTTTACAAAAAATATCGCAGAAAGCCAACGGCTTCTTTAGTCGTTGGATGAATGCGATAAGAGTTAGACACTACAATAAACTATTATTTGTGCTTTTATATGAAAATTGATACACATTTAAGCGAGGAAAAACAGGAAGAAAGTGAAAAAAACATGCAGACAAAAGGGGTTTAAAGCTGAGGAAAGCCTATACAGAACTCATTAGAAAGGAGTTAGAGAGTGTGAAAGAAAGTGAGAAGAACCAACACGTTTAAACTAAGCCCGACAAAAGAGCAAGAGCAAAAACTGTTCTTGTTAGCCGAAAACTGCGCAAGAATGTTTAACGAGATAAACTATAAGAGAAGACAATCCCTTTTCTCAAAAAACTTTGACTGGAACACCGACTTTTTCTATCACAAATATAAAAAGGTTATAGGCTCTGCAACAGCGCAACAAGTAACAAGGAAGAACAACGAAGCTTGGAAATCGTTCTTCGCCCTGCTAAGGTTGAAGAAACAGGGAAAACTCCCAAAACATATACGTAAGGTTTCTCCTCCAGGCTACTGGAAGGATAGGAAAACGGGGAAGAGAGTTTTAACCATTCTTATAAGGTGTAACTGCTACAAACTAAGCGATAAACGCCTAAAACTCCCCTTCAACCTAGAAATCAACTGGAAAGGACAGAACAAGTGGAAAGGAAAAAAACAAGGACGGTTAGAAATACGCTACGACAACCTCTCAAAGAAATGGTACGCCCACATGCCAGTAGAGGTAGAAAAACCACCACCACTACCACCACCCCTACATCAACTAAAAGGAGACAAAAAGAAAAAGAAGGAGGCGTACGTTGATTTGGGAGTAAAAGTCCCTATTATGGTGTGGGTAGACGGGGAAGTTTTCGGCTATAAGGCAAACTCGATGCTTTCAGACTGGTGGTACTGGAACACCGAGAAGATTGCTAAACACCAAGAAGAGCTGAAAAAAAAGAACAATAAACACGTTTCAAAACGGTTAAAAGCCCTATATCGTAAACGTAAAAGAAGGTTCAGAGACAAAGTGAACAAGATCGTGAAAGATTTTATGGAAAAGTGCTGGGCAAAAGGCGTTTCAGAAATAGTCTGCGGAGACTTAAGGGACATACGTAAAAGCGCAAACTTTAACAAGAAAAGTAATTCGATGATTCATAACTTTTGGTCGGTAGGACACGTCTACAAACGGTTAAAAGAAAAAGCCGAAGAATACGGGATAAAAACAGTGAGAATAGACGAGAGAGGAACTTCTTCAACGTGCCCTAGATGCAGTTCAAAGAAGATAATGCGTCATAAAAGACTGTTCAAGTGTAAAGAATGTAAGTTGGAAGCGCATAGAGACGCTGTTGGCTGTGTGAACATAGGAAATATAAGACTCGCTCAGGAAGATGGAAACATGTTTCCTGCGGGGGTCGTTAACGGGGCGGTGGCACGCCCCTCGCTAGCTACTCTGCACAGTGTAGCGTAGCATAGAACCCCACCGACTTTAGTCGTGGGAGTATGTCAGATTGTTCCTGAAGAAAAAAA
>JAEOSI010000211.1 GCA_016840425.1 Candidatus Wukongarchaeum yapensis | reverse complement strand
GCTTTAAAAGGCGAAATTCCTTCTAATGCTTTATTATACGGGAAGCCTGGTACTGGTAAGACGGCGGTAACTAAGTTTGTCCTACAAAAAATGCGCGCTAAGTGTGATGAAGCAGGGATACCTCTCGCTTCTACTTATTTGAATTGTCAGCTTGTTGATACAAACTATCGTGTTTTAACTTTCCTTTGTCAGGAAATCGGGGCAGAAGTACCTATAACTGGTCTTCCAACTGTCGAGGTTTACTCACGGTTTACTGGGACTTTAGATGCTAAGGCTTTGCAAATGATAATAATACTTGATGAGATTGATGCCCTTGTAAAGAAGAGTGGTAGCGAAGTTCTTTATAGTTTAACAAGGGTTAATACGGATCTTAAAAGAGGAAAGGTGAGCCTTGTTGGTATCTCAAATGATACGCGTTTTAAGGAGTTTTTGGATCCTCGTGTTTTGAGTAGTTTAAGTGAGGAGGAGATTCTTTTCCCCCCTTATAATGCTACAGAACTTAAAGATATTCTACGGGAACGTGCTTTAATAAGCTTTAATGAGGGTTTAATTGAAGATGGCGTGATCGGTCTATGCGCGGCTTTAGCTGCAAAAGAACATGGTGATGCAAGGAGGGCCCTTGACCTATTAAGAGTGGCAGGAGAACTTGCGGAGAGATCAGGCTCAAAAAAAGTAATAGAAGTCCATGTAATCGAAGCCCAACGAGTCATAGAGCGAAACATGGTTGAAGAAGTCATAAAAACCCTTCCTCTCCAATCAAAACTTGTGCTTTTCAGCATATATCTACTTGAAAAAGAAAATGTTCACGATATTTACACGGGGGAACTCTACAACACATATCATGAAGTTGCCCGTGAAATACGGGTGGAGCCTTTGACTCAAAGAAGGATCAGTGATCTCATAAATGAACTGGATATGATGGGCATTATCAACGCAATAGTGATTTCTCGCGGAAGGGGTGGTCGGACACGGAAAATAAATCTAAGCATCCCTATACGCCAACTAAAATCGTTCATAGAAAACGACGTAAGATTTTCCGGCTACCTAGAGCTCATACCTTGAAACTTCATTTTATGAAAGTATGGATTTCTTCAAGGGTTTCTGTAAATTTTATGATTTCTTCCCTTTTATTGTATAAATAAAGGCTTGTCCTTGCAGTGCCTTTTTCTGCTCCAAGTTCTTTTACAAACGGTTCGACGCAGTGCATTCCGGAACGGATCTCTATGTCTGCTATTTCGTCCATCATGATTGCTAAATCGTGGGGATCGATCAAAATCTCTCCGTTGGGCGCGACTATGTTAAATGGCAAAATGCCTATTTTTTTCTCTATGTTTAGCGGTCCATAAATTTTCACAAAATCTAGGTTTGAAACCTTGTTTAAAAGGAGTTCCATGAGCTTTTTTTCATGTTTTTCTATGTTCTGCATGCCTATGCTTTCTAAAAATTTTATAGCTTCGCTTAACCCTATTATTCCTGCATAATTTTGGACTCCTGCCTCAAACTTTTGCGGAGGTAGGGCTACCTCGGCCTCAGTAAAACTCACGGTTTTAATCATACCGCCTCCAACAAATGCTGGCGGTAGTTCTTCCAAAATTTCGCCTCGTCCATAAAGTGCTCCGATACCTGTAGGTCCACACATTTTATGTCCGCTAAAGGCTAGGAAATCTACGCCAAGTTTTTTCACATCTACCGGAAAATGAGGAACCGATTGGGCTCCATCTGCTAAAACCAGTGCGTCATTATCATGTGCTATCTTTCTTATCTCTTCCACTGGTAAAGAGGTCCCGAGAACGTTAGAGGTATGGGAGATCGCTACTAAACGAGTCTTTGGATCAATAATTTTCTCGGCTTGCGAAATATCTATTTCACCTTCAGAATCAACCTTGATAAAGCGAAGCTCTGCGCCAAATTTTTTAGTCAAAAACTGCCATGGCAACAAGTTACTGTGATGTTCGATATAGGTTGTAACTATGTTTTCCTCCCTTCTCAAAGTTAAGGAATTGGCAACTAAATTAATAGATTCTGAAGTGTTCTTTGTCCAAATAATCTCAGAAGTTTTAGCATTTATAAATTCTGCAACTTTTTCCCTAGCATCTTCGACAGCTTCATTAGTCCTCGTGCTTAACTTATGAATAGATCGGCCGGAACAACCTGAAAGCTCAGAATAATAATAGGCAACCGCGTCAATAACTCTCTGGGGCTTTAAAGTCGTACACGCAGAATCCATATATATTAAAGTTGGATACCGCTTAAATATAGGAAATTCCTCCCTGATCGCTTCTACATCAAACAAAGCTATCATCCCTTGTTTTATGAACCAGGGGCGAGCTCTATAAGTTTTTTTATTTTTTCCTTTGCATCCTTTCCTTCGCTTTCAATAAGTTGCCATGATGCAAACTCTTGTTTTCTCTCAGCTTCTGGAATCTCTTTTCCCAAGAGCTCCACAGCCTCTTTTACTGGGTGCGTTTTTATCTCTATATAACCTCTAACTATTGCTGCTATAGTAGCTTCCTGCAAAGCTATTACTTCACCGTCTTTCAACTGGATAAAAGCGCGTAAATGCTTATGCCCTTCAGGAACCCCTAAAAGAACCCTTTTCACATCCCAAGTCCTAATCACTCTCAACAAAAAACGCCTCCGAAACCTAGAAAATAGCGAATATAAAATAATTATAAAAACTTAAAATGAACTTTATCCCATCTTAAGTAAAAAAAGAGAGGTCTTCGCTTGGAGAGTTGAAGGTTTTAGTCATGAAACGGAGATTTCATGACATTTAGAGATTTTTTGGAAGAGAGGGAATGATTTATTTTTAAATATTAAGCTCTCTTTATTTTTTACATACAGTTTTTTGCAGGGAATTAAAATGAGGATTGGTCTTGCTCAAATCAACCCCTCCCTTGGAAACAAGGCTAAGAACTTAGAAAAAATCGCCCAATATACGGCTTTTGCCGCTAATGATTCTAATTGTGATTTAGTAGTTTTTCCCGAGCTAACCCTTACAGGTTATTTATGTCATGATGACATTTTTTCTCTAGCGGAACCTATATCTGGTGAAGCTACGAATAATGTGGGCGAACTAGCGAAGGATTTTGGTATAGACATAGTTTTTGGTCTACCTGAAAAGGATGGAAAAATCTTATGGAACACTGCCGTTTATCTCAGCGGAGAAGATGGGTCAATTTTGGGGCATTATAGGAAGCATTTTCTTCCAAATTATTCGGTGTTTAATGAGAGACGTTATTTCAGGCAGGGAAATAGTTTTCCCGTATTTCAAACCGCTCATGGGCGTATAGGGTTATGTATATGCTATGATGTTTTATATCCCGAGATTGGGCGTATTTTATCCCTTAAAGGGGCAGAAATAATGATATGCTTGAGCAATTCGCCGGGGAGAAAAGGTGCAATACATCTTTTTGAATCCCTACTTAAAGTCCAATCTCTTGCAAATAATTTATTCATGGTCTTCGTTAACCGTGTTGGAATAGAGGAATCCCTTATTTTTTGGGGGGGTAGCCAGATCTTTAAGCCAAACGGTAGGCTTATAGCTAAAGCTAAATATGAGGTGGAAGATTTCGTTTCAGCAGATATAGATATAAACGAAGTAGAACGTTATGCAAGGTTTTTACCTTTCGTTAGAAAAGATTTAGATGAA
>JAEOSI010000210.1 GCA_016840425.1 Candidatus Wukongarchaeum yapensis | reverse complement strand
GTTTATGCCGCATATTCCTGTGAAGCCATCTGTGTATTCTTGGGAAGTTATGGTTTCTTCTCTCACTTTAAAGATGAGGTATTCTCCGTTTGTTGTTTTGTGGAGGAGTTGGAAAAACCTTGTGTCACCGAGAAAGTTTAATATAATGCTTTGGGTCCTGAACTCGTTTGCTTTATAAAAGTTGTAGGCGGTTGGTCCTTGCACCACTACATATTTCACTTCTTGGTTTCTTAGTTGGGCAAAGAGTGCGGAGACATAGTTTATTTTAAAGGCTGTTTCTTCTGCAACTTTAAGGCTGGTATGGTAGGGAAGCTTTGGGTTATAGTATATGAAGGCTGTTTCTCGGGCTTCTGCGTGATCTTTGAGGTAATCTATAACATCGAAGAACTCTGAAGTATGATCATCATGATACTCCAAGGGGCCGTGAGGCATCATGATAACAAACGCTATAAGGAGGGCAAAAGCAAAGGTTCTCTCACGGGAGGAAAAAAGCTTCTTTTTTAAAGTTACGAAGGATTTTAATGGTTTTACAAATTTTCTTCTTATCTTTAGGGGCTTTTCATATTTTAATAGGATGAGAATCCCAAGAAGAATCGTGGTAAATAGAAGGGTTGTCTCAAAAGGATAGCTTCTGAAATATTTGGCTGGGTCGCCATCTATAAGCCTTTTAGGAATGTCCCAGACATTTTCCATGAAGAAATTGTAAGTTAAGGCTATAAAAGCCATGTATATGGTAAAGATTTTCCATGAAAAGACATGGTTCTTCTTTTCCCAGCTTTCTTCCCCTCCATTCCTTATATATTCCTCTTCCTTGGTTATTGTTGGCGTCTTTGTTTTTAGGCTTTTATCGAGCCATATTAGTCCTTCGGCTGTGATTATGGATAGGGGGATGATCAGGGGTGTTGCGTATCTTATAGAGATTGCTGGTGGCTGGTAAGCGAAGGTCCAATGGATTAGTGTAAATATCAGGAGGAATGCTGGTATCACTGTTCTTTCTTTTATTTCTTTTCCAAGGCCTGTGGCTTTTGGTAGGAGGTAAATCATGCCGAAACTTTGGACGAAAAAGATGTGGAATAGGGCAAAAAAGGGATAAATTGTGAGTTGTTCACCATAATAGGTTTCGTTTATGTTAAGGGATCCTGTTTTGAGGTCTGGGATGTAAAGTTTTACTACATGCATATCTATTATGAGGAAGCATAGGATCAAGCCTATGCCTAAAAAGGTTGAAATTGGCGGAAGTTTTCTAACGACTTTAAAATATTTTAAGAAAGGATGAGACAAACCCTCTATATTTCCTCCGTTTTCTTTTGTTTTTTCTACCTCTTCTTCCCTTTTTTGGTTGTTTTTTTTGTTTTGCTTTGTTTTCTTTACGAGCTTTACTGTGAGAATTAAAATTATTAAGAAGATGGTTATTGTTGCAAGAAGTGAGATAAGCCAGCCGTATTTTTCAAGGAACCATTCCCTCAAAAGGGATTTGACTCTTGGGATTAGGATGGTGTCAAAGTAGGAGTATTCTGGGATGTAGTAACCGTAAACTTCTCGGTTTCTTAAAAACCATGCAAGAGGAAAGATTAAGGGTAAACCTAACGCTATTGGGATTGTTACTGTTTTCTTGATCTTTTCCTTTATTTTGTCGATTTTTCTCACATCTATTTTTTTTATGTATAGAGCCGAAAGGCAAAATAGGAGTGTGTAGACGATCCATACGACGAGTTCTGAGTATTTTGATTCTCGGAAGAACACAAGGCGAACTACAAAGATCAGAGAGGACGCGGTGAAAGCTAGACCTACCCTTAAAACGGGGGAAGAGAAAAGCGTAATGCAGAGGATTATGATGAAAGGGGCAAGGAGGAGCCCTGTAACCTTTGTAAGGATGAGAAGGGCGAGGGAAATTCCTGAAAGTGCCGCGTAAGAAGCGTTAAGGTAACGAATAGCTCGGAAAAGGAAAAGGAAGCTTGACCACAAAAAAAAGGCAAGGGGAATCTCGGGGTAAGTCGAGAATTCAAACGCCATAAGGGCTGTTAAAGGCAAAGTTACTGCCACTACGGGGGCAATCTCTGCTACAAGATCCTCTTTTTCACTAGTAAATTCTTTGCAAAGTTCTTTTGTGACAAAATAGATGCCTGCAAGGAAAAACACCCAAATAAGTTTTACCGCAACCCAGCCGTGAAAAAGAATTGTCCAGGCAAAAAGAAGGCTTGTAGCAGGAAACATCGCCATAGCCTCCCCAACAAAATAAGGATTGTCCTCCGGAATCTTCCCTTCTTCAGCAAAAATTTTTCCATCATTAAGATAAAATCTTAGGGAGTCCCACTCATCAACAGGTTTTAATAAACTTGCAGCGACCATGAGGGAAAAATACAGGATGATTATACTGTTCTTAAAAGTAAAAATCTCCCTGTCCAATAATAGTTTTTTAAAACCCTCTCTAAACCTTTCAAACTCACTAACAATCATCTCTCTCCTATACTTATAAAGAACTAAAAACAGAGAAACCGTCAACAAAACGTAGAAAAGAGGGAAAAATTTCAACCCAGACCCTGTATAAATGCCCAACAATAACATGGGAAAAACCATGGTAGCCATACCCACAAGAAAAGAAAGTAAAAAAATAGCTCCAAACTCCTCTTCTCCTGGACTTTCCGATATTTTAGATTTTAAAGTCAGGCATATTAAACGTCCATTAAAAAGAAGAAGAACCAAGGATAAAAGACCAAGAAAAAGAGACACTGACCCTGTAATAAAAGCTATAATCAACAAATTATTCGTACACCTCTTACCCTGACTCTTTTTTCAAAGAATCTAATAAATAATTTTACTTGCATGTAAGGTAAGGATGGCTGACCTATAATCGAAGTATGACCGCAAACAACAAAACTAAAAGAATGATAATAAAAAGAGTAGTTCTTACAATAAATTTCCTTGCAACGGTTTTCTCATAATATTTTCTTGGCCCGATACCTAGAATGATTACAGCCGATAGACTTCCAGCCATCAAACCTAGAACGTTTTCAAGGGTTAGAATTATGGCATCTATGGCGTCTTGAGGGTAAAGAGCAAATGCAATTCCAACCACAACTGCTGGAGGAAGAAGAGCAGCAGCTATCGCCACCCCAGCTATAACTTCGGATATACCTTTAGATAGAGCAAATATAGAGGCAAAACCAAGAAGTATCGCCATGATAACATAGATTAAGCCCGTGTCTATTCTTGAACGGATTTCCGATGTTTTCCGAAGTTCTATGAATGGGTCAATGAATAGTGTAGCAAGATAAGAGATTACTATAACTATTAGAATCATGATGCTGAGATTTCCAATGCTCTTAAATGCATCCTTGCCCCTTCCTAATGCTGTGTTTATGGCGAAAGCATAGATGGGGCCTAGAAGCGGTGATAGCAGCATGGCTCCAATTATTATAGCTACATTATTAAGGAATAGACCAGTAAGGGCGATTATACCAGCAATAGATGTCAGAGCAATTTTACCGATATCAAGGCTCCTCTGAGGTTTAATAGAGTCTATAAGCTTTTCAACAGGAGTCTTCTCTTTTTCCTTCTCGGCCTTCTTCTCAGCACGTTTTAAAACTGATGAAATTACGAAATCAGGCGTGAAAACTTCAATCATAGTTTCTTTCAATCTGAAATCTAAAACTTCCTGAAACTTGTTTATTAA
>JAEOSI010000036.1 GCA_016840425.1 Candidatus Wukongarchaeum yapensis | reverse complement strand
TATCCAAGCATAATCAAGACCTATAATCTTTCTTACGAGACAGTTAATTGTTCCCATCCAGATTGTAGAAAAGAAAAAGTGCCAGATACCTCCCATTGGGTTTGCGAGAAAAATGATGGAATCATGTCATTAATAATCGGCTTTCTAAGGGATATAAGGGTTCTTTGGTTCAAGCCTAAGTCCAAGGATAAAGGGTTGATGCAATCGCAAAGGGAACTTTATTCTGTGGTAGAACGTTCGGTAAAAGTTTTTGTAAACGCAAGTTATGGCGTTTTCGGAGCGGAAACTTTTCCTCTCTATTGTCCTCCCGTTGCTGAAAGCACTACCGCCATCGGTAGATACGCTATAACTCAAACAATAAAAAGAGCAGAAGAAATCGGTATCAAGGTTCTTTACGGTGACACTGACTCGCTGTTCATTGAAAACCCCACAACTGAACAAATTAATGGCTTGATTAAATGGTGTCGCAAAGAGTTAGGGTTGGATCTTGAGGTAGATAAAGTTTATCGATATGTGGCATTAAGCGCGCGGAAAAAGAATTATTTAGGCGTTCATGAAGATGGTTATGTGGACGTTAAAGGCCTTATGGGTAAGAAGCGAAACACGCCGAAATTCTTAAGAGAAGCCTTTTATACCATGCTCGAAGAACTTGGAAAAGTAACTTCTATAGAGGAGTTTGAAAAAGCAAAAGAAAAGATAAGGGAAATAGTTAGAAAATGTTACCGGAAACTCGAAAATGGAAAATACTCCTATGAAGATCTCTCTTTCACGGTCCAGCTCAGTAAAGCACCAGCAGAGTATGTAAAAACAACCCCCCAGCATGTGAAGGCAGCCAAGCTTTTAGAACAATCAGGAAGAACGATTAAGAGGGGCGATATAATAAACTTTGTGAAAGTAAAAGGATCCCAAACAGTGGTACCTATAAGCCAAGCAAACAAATATGAAATCGATGTCCCAAAATACAAGGAGCACATACAAACAACTTTCAGCCAAGTTTTAGACTCTTTAGGTATAAGCTTTACAGAAGTTTTAGGCCTTACAAGCCTAGATACTTTCGTCTAAAAACAGTAAAAAACTGAAAATACGTTTAAAGTTAAAAAGTAGTTTTTTTGATGAAGTGTTTATAATTTTCCTTTAGTTTTTGAATGATTGATCTCGCTTCTGAGAGTTTATCATTTACAAAAAATTTCAGGAAGCGTTCAACTAATGAATCCTTTTTCTCTTCATCATACTCGATGATTTCCAAGTAACTTTCCATTTTCTCTTGGTCTCTTTTTGCACTTTCTATTACGTTTTCAAGTTCTGCAGTAGATATAAGCAGCTCTACGATCTTTTCTCTATTTTTATCAACATTAGAAATAAACTCGATAAAATCATTTAAAAGGAATAATTTCCCGTATTTTTCACTAACAACAGTTTCTATAGGCTCGTATTGAAGGTTTTTAACAAAATTTATCATAAGTTTATGAATGAAAGCACGTTCATCGAACCATGACTGAATTTGGTTTAACACTCGTTTTACAGTATTTTTTTGGATCTTAAGAAAAGTTGTATAATCATAAAGTTGCTTGTTCAAGCTTTCTGGGTCTGTTTTTCTTTGAATTTCTTCTCTTAAAGCTAGTAGCAATATTTTCTCATGGATTTTAGAAAATTCATTTATAAGTTCCGTTTTTTCTGGTATTTTAGTTTCTTTATTAGGGTCTTTGTCTTTTAGGGTATGCCTTTTTTCCATGACTGGGGACTTAGGCTCCATAGGCTACATTTCCCCTGTTTAAACAAATTCAAACAATATAATACAATCTTTCCTTTGTAATAACTTCTTCCTTTTAGGTTAAATAGTGTTTTATTAAAAACTTTTGGTAAATAGTTGTCGATTTATTTTTCTCAAATATGAATGAGAATTAAATTGGATAATAGCTCCCGGAGGAAGTGGATTTTACCGGATAATTGAGCCACTTTCTTTAGGTGGTCGTAGTTGAGTTTTAGTTAAATTTTTGAAGGGATGATGTGATAAAATTATGTTTAAAATCTTTGGAGTGGTAGAAATCTTAATAGGAAGGGTGGTTCTGTTGTTCGAGGAAGATAGATATGATCGTCAAAAACGTGTCGCTGGGTGGTATCAAGAAGACCTTACTAGGGCTAAGGTGCTTGTTGCAGGGGTGGGGGCTATTGGGAGTTTTATTGGTGTGAATTTAGCTTTATCTGGCGTAGGGAAGCTTATTTTGGTTGATATGGACACCGTAGCTTTTTCTAACCTTAATCGTCAATTGCTTTTTCGTGAGAAAGATGTGGGAAAAAAGAAGGCTCAGATTGTAGCTAATCGTTTGCGTTCTATGAACCGTGATGTGAAAATTAAATGGTATGCTCGTAGATTAGAAGAGCTTGATGAAGATGTTTTTAAAAAAGCTGATGTTCTTGTTTCTGCGTTGGATAATTTCGAGGGTAGGCTTTGGTTAAACGCAATAGCTGTAAGATTAAAAAAACCAATGGTAAGCGGGGGAATGGATGGTTTTTTGGGGCAGATTCAAGTGGTTATACCGGGTAAAACACCTTGTTTAATGTGTAGTCCCCTGCTCCCTCAAGAGGTAGTTGCACAGGCATGTACGCCTTGGGGTGAAGAAAGAGAGGCTCAAAGAGAAATAGAAGAACCTCCTCCACCTCCTGCTCCCGCGGTGAGCACTTTATCAACGATTATCGGAGGTCTAATGAGTCAAGAAGTTGTTAAACTGCTCATAAAAGGCCTTGGAACACCACTTGGATCCTACATGTTTTATGATGGATTAGCTTCAAGGTTTACCTATGTGCCATTAAGCCTTAATCCTGGGTGTCCAGTATGTGGGGAAAAGATAAAGCTTGAGGAAATAGATTTCCCCGTTGATCTTGATGAAACAATAGAGGCGATACTTTACCGTTTAATCATCGCATATGACTTGATAGAACCCGAGATCATATTCCATGGAAAAATCCTTGAAAAAAGCACTAAAATGCGCTCACTAAGACTCTCAAAAGAGAAAAAACCAATATTCTTTGTAACAGATAAAAAACGCTTAAAAAAACCGCTTAAACTTAAACTCAAACTTATAACTCCCCCAAAAATTAAAAAAACGTAGAAAATTGCTTTTAGGGAATGTTTAATGTTTTACGAGTTTTTTAGCGTGTATTATAAAGCCTGTGTGACCAATCATTCTCATAGAAGGCCTAATAGCCCCTCTTTTAACTTCTATATCTCTAAGTAGACATTCAACAGCTCTTATAAAGCCAAAATTATTCTCCTCCAAACTTTGAACCACACGTTCGATCTGATTAAAAGTTGGCACAAAAACCACAATATTACCCCCACCAAGTAAAATATTATAGACTTTGGGAATCACCTCCCAAGGATCGCCCATATCAACTATAGCAGTATCTATGTTTTTTTCATCAAAGCCCTCCGTTGCATCTTTTATTTTCAACTCTACAACGTCTAAAATCCCAAGTTTTTCAAGATTTTTCTCAGCAATTTTCAAATTTTTTTCATTTATCTCATAACCATAAACTCTCCCAGAAGGTCCTACATAAGTGGCAATTACCGCCGTCAAAGCCCCGCTTCCCACCCCAACCTCTATAACACGACTTCCAGGTACTACTTCTCCAAAAATCAAAATGAGACCATAGTCCTTGGGGTAGACTATTTGGGTTGCACGCTTAAACTTGTAAATAGCTTCTGGTAAAGAGTGTCTGAAAACGTAAAAAACTGTTCCGCCTGAACTTTTTATTCTTGAACCAAACTCTAACCCTATGATGTTTCCCAAATCTATAACGCCTTTATGAGTATGTAATTCCTTCCCTTTTTCTATTCTCACTACCCACTTTCTTTTCTGATCAAGCGCTATAGTGACATAATCACCTTCAAAAACGCGATTATTAGCCGCTTTATTATCTTTTTCCACGAAAAACACCGAAAAAAGCTTAGAAATAACTCTAAAAAACAGAAAAAAGTTAGATAAAAAATAAGAGAAAATTTGGGGGGTGAAATCTTTTTAAATACTGGTATTTATGAATGAAAGTCACAAATATTACCTACAGTCATAATTCCCCACCAGGCATGACAACAATTCCATGATCCGTTATCTCGAAGGGGAAACGTTTAAGGCTGTGGCTGGTTCCCCGCATTTTTCGCACTACGAAACTTCTTCTCAGTTCTCCCTTCTCTTCGTCTAGGAAGAGGATTACAACTCCTTGTGCTATGAATTCTTCGACGCCGAATCTGGACCATGAACTGCTTACTGGTATTTCGCTTGTCATTACTGATGTGCATTCTAACTCATTTAGAAGGGCTGAGAGTTTAAATATGGCTGTTCTTATTTCCAATAATCCTTCAAATTTTATGCCTAAACCGGATAGGGAATCTATAGCGATTCTATGGGCTCCTAGGTCTTTTGTTGCCCTGTATATTTCTTGGGCGAGGGTGTTGATATCGAATCCTCTCCGCACAGCGTATTTTTCCATGGAGGGGAGACTTGCCCGGCTTGAAGCTGCGTCTATAATAATCAGCTTGTTTTCCTCTTCTAAGGCTTCAAACTCGAACCCTAGTTTTGCGGCTTCTGTTCTTAATTCTTTAGGTCTTTCTTCAAGGGTGACAAAAACCCCATTTTCATCGTATTTTGTAGCACCATTGTATAAAAATTGCATACAAAAAATGGTTTTGCCTGTGCCTGTACCCCCAGAGATCAGTATATTTGATCCCCTCAAGAATCCCCCATGGACTATACTATCCAGGCCGGGTATTCCTATCTTTACTCTCTCCTTTTTATTAGTTTTCAGCATAATATCCTCCTTTTCATGTTTCTTTACTTATTAGTATTTCTTTTTCTTTAAGAGGCGGAATAGTAAATTCTAAACCCTTGAAAATCTTAATAAGTTTTTCTACTTTAACACTTTCAACGTCAGGAATTTTTCTAATGCCTGTTATAAATTCCTCGATTTCCTCCATAGTTTTTCCAATTGTCATCATGACAATCTTTGAGCCGCTTTCATCAAGTGCTACAAACCTTATCTCCTTTTCCTCAGCAAATTTTACGCAAAAATCCTCTGTTCGTTTTTTAGAGATGGCAGGTATTGCGAGCTCTTCAAGATCTATAATCAGTAGAGCCATATGTTCAAAACCTAATTTTTGCGGTGGAATATTTATGGTGAATCTGCTAATAATTCCCTGTTTTTTCATTTTTTTTACACGAAAATGAACCGTTGTGTCTGGAACATCCAATATCCTAGCTATTTCTGTAAAAGCGGTTCTTGAGTCCTCATACAAAATTTGCAATATTTTTAAATCTAATTCATCTATCTCAAGTTCATCCATTTTTATCCCATTTTTATCTTCTAAAGATTCAGCTAAAAGTAAGCTTTAAATTCTTTTTTAATTTTTCGCAAAAAGTAACGGTAGTTGTTCCAATTTTTTAATTATTCCTTACCAATAATTTGAATTTATTACAAAATCAATTGAAAAAAATAATAAATGATTTCTAAAAATATGTGAATTTTTTAAACTTTTTAAAGTTTTTTTGCATTACTAGAAATTATATTCCATATAAATGCCCATACCACCATAAATACGAAAAAAAACGTAAAAAACCCGTTTTTTAAAACAGTTTCTTTAAATATTTGCTTGTTCCCTTTTACCTCCTCTGCCATCTCAAGGACTAATACGTTCATTTTGACTAATAAAAATGGAATAGATAAAAAGAAGGCTGCTATAATAAAACCAGGAAAGTTAGTGATATTTAAAACAGCGCATATAGTTCCAGCTATAGAGGCTAAGCCTACCTTAATGTAGTATATTTTATCACCAGTACTTAGTTTTTGAATCTTTTCACGTAAAGTTGGATTCATTTAGGTGGACCTCCGATGAGTCTAAAAATTAAAACTGAATTTTCTAATGTAGATGTAGCAGCATTGGTTCAAGAGCTTAAACCACTTTTGATCGATGCATTTATTGATAATATTTACCAACTTTGCCAAGTAAATGATTTATTCTTTTTTAAGCTTCGCCCTCGTCATGGTGGCTCTTACTTACTACTAATAGAACTTGGTAAAAGGTTTCATTTAACCGAGTTTTCTTACGTTTTTCCCAAAATACCTCCTGGTTTTTGTTCAGCTTTGAGAAAACATGTGAGGGGATCCCATATAATAAACATTGAGCAATGGCGTTTTGACAGAATAATCGTGCTTGATCTCAAACGTGGGGATAAACATTTCAGAATGATTATTGAACTTTTCGGCAGGGGGAACTTGATTCTTCTTGATGAAGAAGAAAAAATTTTGATGGCAAAATTTTACAGGAAAATGCGTGATCGTGATCTTATACCCAAAGCAAAGTTTGAGTTTGCTCCTGCCCGTGGATCGGATTTTTTCACCATAGGTGTTAGTGATCTGAAAAACCTGTTATCTATTTCTGAAATAGACATCATAAGAACCCTTGTAAAAGAGATAAATATCGGAGGTTTATATGGGGAAGAGATATGTATGCGGGCAAACATTGACCCTATGAAACCCGCTAAAGAGCTCTCTGATGAAGAGATTAGGGCGGTATATCTCGCCATCGAATTTTTAGGTAAAAAAATAATGGAGAAAGATTTTGAGTCTGTAATTGTGTTAACTGATGATCAAGTGATTGATGTTACTCCTATAAGGCTTAAAATTTATGAAGATAAAGGCTTGAAAATGGAGAAATCTCCATCTTTTAACAAAGCCTGTGATGAATATTTTTCTCGACTTTATTTGAAGAAAGACATTGGAAAAGAAGTAGATAAAATAGCATCAGAAGTTAAAAAACTTGAAAAAATCTTAGACAAACAAGAAGATAGACTAAAAGAGATTGAATATATCGCGGAGAATTATCGAAAAATAGGTGATGCTATATACAATCATGCCCACGAATTGGAAGAGATTTTACAGACTTTAAACAAAGTAAGAAGGGAAGGCTTTTCATGGGAAGAGATTGTTGAGCGGTTAAAAGAGGGAGCGGAAAAAGGGATTAAACTAGCAGAAATAGTCAAATCCATGGTACCAAAAAAGGGCATTATGATTGTTGAAATAGATGATTTAACTGTTGAAATCGATATAACAAAGTCGGTTACTGAAAATGCGACAAAATACTATCAATCTGCAAAAAAGGCTGCAAAGAAAATACCTTCAGCTAAAAAGGCTTTAGAAGAGACGTTGAAAAAAATAGAAGAACATAAATCTGGCAGAATAGTCCTCGAAGAAAAGGAGATAAAACCGGTAAAAAAGCGCCAAAAACAATGGTACGAGAAGTATCACTGGTTTATATCTTCTGATGGAGTTCTCGTAATCGGCGGGCGCGATGCAAAAACCAACGAAGAGCTTGTTAAAAAACATCTAAAGGAAAAGGATATCTTTCTTCATGCAGAAGTTCACGGTGCCCCTCACACCATAATCAAACTAGAACAGTTAGAAACTGTTCCTGAAATCACTTTAAGTGAGGCCGCTCAATTTGCTGTCTCTTATTCAAAGGGTTGGAAAGAAAAGCTTGGTGCTGTAGATGCCTATTGGGTTAAACCAAGCCAGGTTTCTTTTTCAGCCCCAAGCGGTCAATATCTCCCAAAAGGCGGGGTAATGATCTATGGCGAGAGAAATTATTTAAAAGGAATGCCCCTAGAACTTGGCATAGGACTTGATATTCGTGAAGATTTTGCCCAAATTGTTGGAGGACCACTAACAGCCATCCAAAAACAATCCAGAATTTACGTTTTAATTAAGCCTAACAATGAACCCAAGGGAAAGATAGCTAGGAAAATAAAAGATTTTTTCCTGAAAAATGTTGAAGATGAAGATAAAGAAAAAGTAAAAGTTATAGATCTAAACGAGATAATAACTTTCATCCCCGGTCCCTCCAAGATAGCAGAAACGGAAACCTTAAAGAGAAAAAAAAGGTCAATAATTTAAGTGGGAACATGATAGCGCAAAAAAGAGGGAATATCCCGTAAATAAAACGTTGAATATGGGAAATTAATTCTTTTGTTGGTTTATGGGGTTTTTGTTATGAAGATTGTTAGCGAGATTATGACTGAAGAGAATATTGTTAAGATAGACAAGGATCAAAGGATCTCCTATGCTTTAGAGCTTATGGAGAAAAACAGTGTCTCCCACTTAATTGCCGTTGATAATGGGAAACTTGTAGGCATAATCTCTATCAGTGACATTACAGACCTTTTAGGCAAAAGAAGGACAGGATCAATTAGTCCAAGCAGATTCCACGTGAGCAGCGGAATGTCCACAGACCCTATCACAATAACTCCTGACACAGATATATCTGAGGCAGCTAAAATTATGCTGAGTAAGAAAATCAGTAGCTTGCCTGTTGTGGAAAAGGACGAACTTTTAGGCATCTTTTCAAAAAGTGATTTCCTAAAATGTTTTGATGATGTAGAGTCTGTTTATGTTGATCAATTAATGAGTGAAAAGAGTAAAAGACCGCTAGTGATAAGTTCGACTGACCGTATCATTCGCGCTCGTAGCATGATGCTTAAACGAGGATTTTCCTTTTTACCCGTGTTAGACAGGGGAAGAGTCGCCGGAGCAATTGACAGTAGAATGATCGCCTTTGCTTTAGCAAGATTCAAAACAAAAACACGACCAGAACATCAGGAAGAAGCGATTAAACATCTTTTGGTAGAACAAATAATGATAAAAAATCCAAAAACCCTCAAAATGGACATGTCCTTATCTAAAGCCTCAAAAATCATGAGAAATCAAACGTTGAAAGGTTTACCAGTGTTGGACTCCGAAGATAAGCTAACTGGCGTATTAACCCAGACGGATATAGCGCATTTTGTAAGCAAAAATTCCCCTTAAAAAACGTTTTACAAACTTTTTATTTTCTTTCTACAATTTTTTGGGGTTTAAAACTTTGCCTGTAATGGATCTAACCATAAAAAATGTAAAGCTTTTTTGGAATGAAAATATCGTAAAAGCTTGTATTTCTATAAACAACGGAAGAATCTTCAAAATATCAAAAAACAAGCCCTTTAATGCTTCAGAAACTCATGATGCTGAAGGCTGTCTTTTATTACCCGGATTAATCGACATACACGTACACCTACGGGACATGCAAGCCGCTTATAAAGAAGATTTCCTTTCCGGGACTTCCGCAGCCCTTGCGGGGGGAGTAACAACCTTACTTGATATGCCAAACAATAAACCCCCAGTAGTTTCCATAAACACTCTTTTAGAAAAGATGCAAAAAGCATCAGAAAAAATCGTTGCGGATGTAGGATTTTTCTTCGGAATACCAAAAAACACTAAAGAAATTTTTAAAGCTTCAAAGGCGGGTGTTTGCGGATTCAAAACATACCCCCACTCCCCACTTTCTCCCCACGAAAAAAACATTTTAAATGATGAGGAAAAACTGACCCTCCTTTTAAAAGAGATAAAAAAGAGTGATAAAATCCTCGCTTTTCACCCAGATTTACAGCAAAATAGCTTTTTAAACCATGATACAAAACCTCCTGACGATCCCATAGATTTTTTCCTCAAAAAACACGGAGAAAATAATGAGTTAGAGGCTATAAAATGGCTCTCATCAATAGCTCAAAATACGAATACAAAGATCCATGTTGTCCACATGAGTACGCAAAAAAGTGTTCAAGAGATAAAAACCCTCAAAAAACGAGGGCAAAAAATCACTTGTGAAGTTACCCCCCACCATCTTCTTCTAACGGATGAGGAATTACGGCGATGGAAAGGGATCGCGAAAATGTTACCTCCTCTAAGAAAATCCAGCGACATAGAAGCATTATGGAAGGGCTTAATTGATGGAACAATTGACGCAATAGCAACAGACCACGCTCCCCACTCCTTAGAAGAAAAAAGCAGAAAATTTGAAGAAGCAGCCAACGGGATCTGTGGCCTTGAAACAATGCTCCCTCTAGTGATGACTGAAGTTTTAAAGGGCAAAATTTCCCTTTCACGCTTCCTTGAACTTGTTTGCAAACGCCCAGCAGAAATTTACAGAATAAAAAGAAAAGGAGAAATAATTGAGGGAAACCAAGCAGATTTAGTTCTTGTACAAACAGGAAAAGAAGAAAAAATCAACCCGGAAAAATTTCAAAGCAAAGCCAAGCATTCTCCCTTCGCTGGAAGAACAGTGAAAGCGAAAGTTTATGCCACTTATCTTGGAGGAGAACTTGCTTATAAAGAAGGCGAAATCATGATGAAACCTGGAAGCGGCAAAATGCTCAAACTTTAGATCAAAAAAGGTGTATTCCCATGGGGCAGGAGCACAGTTTTGCCTTGGACGCTCATCTTGGAAAGCTTGCCCGATGGCTAAGAATGCTCGGTCATGATGTAACTTATGACCCACAAGTAACTGATACTGCCCTCTTGGAAGAGGGAAGAAAACGCGGCCGAATAATAGTTACTCGAGATAAAGAGCTTTTTCAAAAAGCTATAAAAACTAGCTTAAACGCTATACTTCTGAAAAATGATAAAATCACGAAACAACTAAAAGAGATAGCAATCCGTCTAAAAATATCCTTAGAACTTAATCCAACCCGCTGCTCCATATGCAATGGGATGCTCGTAAAAGTTTCAAAACAGTTCCTCACTCAAAAAGTACCTAAACGATCACTCAAGGCTTATAACGAATTTTGGGAATGTCAAAAGTGCGGTAAAATTTTTTGGCCGGGAATCCACTGGAAAAACATATCAAAAACCCTACAAAAAATCAGTAAATCAGTAAACACAAATAAATAGACCAATAGAGGAATAGTGAACTACTCCCAGCTATCGCGGGGAGTTTCCTGGTTCAACGACTGAACATGCCGAGATTTCTCTCGGTAGAGGTTCTATCTCCACAGGCGTAAATTCGGACAATCTCTGCCCTAGCACCTCTTCTAAACCCCTTTTCAAGACTACAAACATGGAGTGGGTTTTTACATATGCAATAAGACTACAAACATGTAACCTTACAAACTTTTTGATGTTGCAAGGTTACTCTATGAAGGGGGTGAGGGGTTTGTTTTGGCTTCTGGGAATAAAGAAAGAAGGGAGGGGGTAGCAGTGGCTTGTGCGGCCTTTTCTAAAGCTTGCGGGAAATGTTGTGCTTTAGTAGTTCCATGGATCGATGAGGTGAAGCATTTTACCAGTAAAATTGTTTCAGAATATTCTAAAGTTAAGGTTTTAGATGTAGTTTCCTGGAGGGATGAAGAGGAGTGTAAGGGGATGGATGTTCTTGTAATGAGTTATGAGAAGTTTAATAACCTGATTTACTGGAGAAAAGCAAGACCAAACATCAAAGTTGTAATATTTTACGAACCAGAAAGACTTTTTAGGAGAAAATCCACCATCTTAAAGGCCATAATACACCGTCTGATAAAACTTAATGAAAAAAGAAAAAAGATAATAAACTACTACATCATAACGAGGAAAAAACAGTCAAAAACCTTCCTCTTAGAACATTTTCACCACGCTTTCTGGAGGGAAAAACCGTAACAAAAAAGTTAAAGAACCAACAAAATCATTAAAGATCTTTAGAGCTCCCAAGGCGATAAGTAATGAGAATATCATTACCACCTCCAACATCGCTTGGGGGGCTCTACCCTAAAAAATTATCCATCCAATGTAAATCGAAGAAGAACCATTGTTCGGCTTTCATTCCCCACTTTTCGCAAGGGGACTTCCCGCCGAGGAATATTAAAAGCAGGATTAGAAGACGGAGAGGTTTAACAGATGTCAAAGGAGTATAATGATGAAGAAGGGGAATTTCTCGTAAAGCTTTCAAGAACTGCCATCGAAAAATACTTAGAGAAAAGGCAGGTAATTCCTTCCCCTGAAAATACCCCTGAAAAACTTAAAGAAAAATCAGGAGTATTTGTAACTCTTGAAAAGATCTCTGGAGGAACAAAAAATCTCAGGGGATGTATAGGCCATCCTTACCCTGATTCACCTTTAGTATCTGCTACAATAGATTCTGCTATAAGTTCAGCAACAAGTGATCCCAGGTTTCCCCCAGTAAGAATGCCTGAAATGGATGAAATATCTGTAACTGTAACCGTCCTCACTCCCCCTAAACTAATTGAAGTGAAATCACCAAAAGAATACTTTGAAAAAATAGTTATAGGACAAGACGGCTTAATAGTTGAAAGAGGGAACTATGCAAGAGGATTGCTTTTACCCCAAGTACCTATAGACCTTAACTGGGATAAAGAAGAATTCCTCGCCCATACTTGTATGAAAGCAGGTCTACCTCCCGATGCATGGCTTGTTGAAGGAACAAAAATCTACAGCTTTCAAAGCGTTATCTTCGAAGAAGAAACACCCAGAGGAAAAATAGAAAGGCGAGAACTTCTAAAATGCTAAAACAAAAATTGATAATACTTTTCAAAAAGGTTATGAAAAAATGATGACACGGCGACAACTCATAATCAAACTATTAACCGAGAACAAAAACCCCTTATCACTCGACTACATTGCTGACGAAATTTTTATTGATAAAAAAACAGTTATAGAAGATTTATCACACATAGCAAAGACGCTTAAAGGGAAGGGAAAATTCCAACTAGTAATGCTCCCTCCTCAATGTAAGGTTTGTGGCTTCGTTTTTAAAGGACTAAAAAAACCAAAATACCCAAGCAAATGTCCAAAATGTAAAAAAGAAAAAATAATTCCGCCAAAATTCAAGATAAAAGAAATAAAATAAGAAAAACTTATTCGGTCCTCGAAAACGCTGAAGAACTACGTGAGAATCGTAGCGCTAGGCGCAAACAGCCGTTATGCGCTGTCGTAGACTTTATAAAGAATGAAGGTTCGTCTACTTTCGAAGGTTTGCGATCTGAAGAAAACACCCTCAAAGGATCAAAGTCTTTAAAATCGCGTTTAAAGGCTTCTGGGGGTGGTTTTCGAGCGGCCGGGGTAGCCTAGAGGTTAGGCAACGGACTGCAGTTTAATGCGGTTTGAAGCCGTTGATTGCTTTTTGTGTTTTTTGGGTGGTTATCCGTCTTACGCCGGTTCAAATCCGGCCCCCGGCTCCAAAGATAGATAAAACTTATTGATTGTTTTTTATTTGATTGATCTTTCTTGTGTGGATTTTTATGAAGGTGAGTAATTCGGTGAATGATCAGATAAAGGCTATTAAAGCTTTTGACCGAATTTAAACAAGTTAGATCCAAAATATTAATATTTTAATAAAAGTTTAATGAACTAATTTTTTCCTATCTTTGGGGGTGTTTTGTTTGTCTTCTTTTTTAGGAGATTTTTCCATTGCTTTTTTTAATCTATTTGTTATGCTCAACGCTATAGGTAATGTGCCCATATTTTTAACCTTGACGAACGGTTTTTCATCACAAGACAGAAGAGAAATCGCGAAAAAAAGCGCA